>NZ_DJLC01000017.1:0-40369 GCF_002434875.1 Acinetobacter sp. UBA6526
ATTACCAACAATCCAAAGTGGATGAGCTTCAAAAGCAACTGATTGATCAAGGTCAGCGATTCAATGAGCAGTCTCAACGTATAAAAGATTTAGAGCACAAGAATGATGGGCTGCAAAATAGGGTGGATGCGGCTAAGTACTACATGAAAAATATCTTTAGCGGAGATTCAGAAGTTGATCAATGCCACTGGGGGGATTTATTAGACATCTTGGACGGAAAGATTGTAAGAGAGTTAGAGCAAGCGCTCAAGGTTGGTGAATCTTAATGAACTCAATGAGCATCGAACAGTACCGCCGTGAAATCTTGAAGCAAAATGAAAATCCAAAGGTGGCTAAACGCAATAAGTTCAATGCTCAGAAAGTTGATTTAGATGGAATGACATTCGACAGCAAGAAAGAACATAGGCGGTACATCGAGCTTAAAGCCATGCAACAGCGTGGCGAGATCTTTGGATTAGAACATCATACTAAATTTGAACTTGCGCCAAAGATCAAACTGGAAGGAGAGAAAAGGGCAAAGCCAGCACTGCGTTATTTTGCAGATTTCACTTACTACATCAGCACAGGTGAATACATTGTCGAAGATGTGAAGTCAGCAGCGACAAGAAAGTTAGCGAGCTATCGCACCAAAAACATTTAATGAAAACGGTTTTTAATATTAATGTACGAGAGGTTTGATTGATGAATGCGACTGTAAAACAACAAAAGATTAATTGGTTGAACCGCTCTGCACACCAGTGGCTTGATCAGTATGGCATTTGGGTGAGGTCGTCGGATTTTAAACATTCAGCAAATCCGATAGCGGTGGCAATGGATCAAGCGGATAAAAACAGAATTAGAAGCAGTCGCGTGTCTAAGCCTTGTGAAATCTCTGATTTTGAAGGTGTTGAGATCAGCAAGCTACTAGCGAAAATGCACAATGATAAACGTGAATATCTAGCCGAGCGTGCATGGTTGTTGATTCTTAAATATGAGAATGATTGGTCATACCAGACAATCGCCAATACCCATAAAGTGAGCAAGGCAACAGTACGTAGAGAGATTGACTTGGGTCTTGCGTATTTGGATGGTGTTATTGAATTGAAAGCAGAGGTTTGACAATGTTTTTAATTCACTGTAATTTAAATATGCACCCGCAAAATCGGGTGCTTGGATTGACCTCCAGTTATCAACATTCGGCTACAGCCGCATTAGCGGTTTTATTTTGCCTATAGTTTTCTGCACCCTGTAGAAAATGCCCGTTATGGCGGGTTAGGCGGGAGCACTTCGGTGCGCCAGTCCGAATGCTGGTAAGGTCAATCCTGTCTAATCTGCCACCCTAATTGCTTGACCTCAATTTTGGTGGTGAAAATTCCTCTCATTCGGAGTATTCACTATGAATGCAATTTCTAATTTTACTTTTCACAATGATTATAACGTTCGCATTATCGATATTAATGGCGAATTTTGGTTTGTCGCTACCGACGTTGCAAATGCTTTAGATTATCGTGATGCTGGTAACATGGTTCGTAATTTAGATGATGATGAAAGGGGTACTCACAATATGAGTACCCCCTCTGGAGACCAGAATTTATCTATCATCAATGAATCTGGACTCTATTCAGCAATACTTAAAAGCCGTAAGCCCGAAGCCAAGAAATTCAAGAAGTGGGTGACATCCGAGGTTCTCCCAGCCATCCGTAAGACAGGCAAATACGAAGCACCAAAACCAATCGAGAAACGCGACTATATTAACAATAGCGACATGCTAAATATTAAGCGTTTGATTTGGGCTTGTACGCATCATATCAGTCATGGCGAAGCATTTAAGTTTGGTATTTGGCACTCACTACGCAAAGTCACTGGTGTGCCAAGCCCCGCAAAATTTGAGGTTCAACATTTACCGATCTTAGCGCAAGAATTTCAGCGTATTCTTAATATTGTTGAGCCGTACTTTGAGGCAAGACGCGAATGTGAACTCGCCCTGATTAAACGTGTTATCCGTGAACGTGGAGACCATCAAGTTGTTAAGGCGTTACTGGATGAAATGAAAGCATCAACAACCGATTTCAATGAGACGCTGCAAAAGCATTTGCCGATGGTGTTTGATCAAGACTGTTTGAACTTATTGAACCGCAGACCCAATGGTTACGATCATAGTGATTGCAACGAGCGATCGATATGATTCACACTTGACTGTGTAACACACTTCGTTTAAATTTGTGATATGGTAGACGAAGTTATGGTCAATCACCAAAGTTTGAAAGCTCGCTAATAGCGGGCTTTTTTTTAAGGATTAAGCAATATTTATAGGTTATTGACTTTTCTTCAATATTTCTATAAATTTGTCGCGTAATATTGGTTGTTAGCCAGCATTTTAAAGCTCATCATATGGTGAGCTTTTTATTTAATGAATTATAGTTTTTACAAGGGTCGGGTTTGTGAAAAAACCAAACAGAAAATTAATTCTAAGACAAATAAAATTAGAAGTTAGAAATAGAAAAAATTTTAAAAAAGTGGTGTTGGATACTTCATCGAATAGGACTAAACAGGTCATTATCCAATTTCCAGAATGCATTTCAATTGTAAACAAGAAGTTTAGAAGCCAATTGTTAGATGCTCTGAAATCAATACATTCACGCGATGTGCATAAGGAATCTATAATTTTAGATTTTAGAAATGTCAAAATTCTTTATCCGGACGGTGCAATCTATTTAATTCACAGATTAGATAAGATATACAATAAAGAATTGGTTAGAGGACGTAGTTCATATACACCAACTGTACGTGCAATGCTTTCAAAATTAGGCATTCATAAGTTAATGAAAATTAAAGAGTATAAAACTGTTAATTCGAAGCCAATGGTTGAGAGATGGCATTTTATCGAAGGGATTAATGCTGAACTTGGTGTCAAGTATGATGAAATTGAGCAGCAAATAAATAAAATAGTTAAAGATAAGAAAAGTAAAATGATTTTGCATAATGCAATTTCAGAAGCTATCACAAATGTAATTAACCATGCTTATGATGCAAATGATGTCTACAAAAAATGGTTGTTATTTTTCGCTCTTGCACCTGAAGATAATTGCTGTTTTATTGTATTGTCTGATCTAGGTAAGACGATTCCAGCTACTATTCCTGTGACATGGAAAGAAAAAGTAATGAATTTAAACGATTTGGTGTTGTCTAAGAACGATTCACAATTAATCGAATTAGCTACCAAATTGCACAAATCATCTACAGGCCTTAATTACAGAGGTAAAGGGTTTACTGATATCATGCAAGTGGAAGAGAAACTTGATGGTTCAAAAGTAATGGTGGTTAGTCGAAAAGGTGCTTGGTCTTCTGTAGATGGGCATAAAGATTTCCCTGAAGCTATAACAGGAACAACTGTTAGTTGGTCATTACCCTTAAATCTTGATTCAACAAGCAAACATAGAGACGTTTAAAAATGAATAAACACGTTTATGACGTAGGTATTAAATTCCATAATAGGCCTATTGGACGTAAGTTAGCTGATGGTGAATTTAGTGGAGAAGCTTTTCGTCAAACAGTGCTCTTACCTTTTTTTAATGATGTCAGAGCTAAGGGGTCAAAAGATGTTCTAGTTTTGAATTTCAACAATGTTTCAATGGCTGGATCTTCTTTTCTTGAGGAAGCATTTGGTGGACTAGTAAGAGCCGGATTTAGTAAATCTTTTATCAAAGATCATTTAGAAATTATTGTTGATTGGGAGTTAAAAGAACTTATTTCAGATAGAATTTATCAATATATTGATAAAGCATGAAAAGTTTTTTATTTTTCTTAAATTTTTTAATAATTACTTATATCTCAATTTGGTTTTCATTAGATATTAGTAAAATTTTAATAACTGCTCTTCCTTTAATTGGTGCTACATCAAGCTTATATGTATTTATTTTTAGACAACATAAGTTAATGTTGATGAAGTCTATTAGATCAGTTAATGACCTATTAATTAAGAACAATGAAAAATTCATTGATTCTATGTTACATGATCTTAGTGAATCGAAAGGAAAAATTGATTTAGAAAAGGATCGCAAGAAAGTTTTACTTTACTTAACTTTCTTGAAGGTTGAAATGGATAATTTCCCTTGTGGTGGACCGGTTACCTCTTTCTTCAAAAATACTAAAAAAGTAAAAGAGATTAGGAAAAACCTTAATAGTTTTTATTCCAATTACCACGAGTGTGTAACTTTAGATACAATTATTGAAAACCCTAGCATGGAAATAAAAGAAAATAAAAAAGACAAAATTATTGATGATGTTATTCATGCAAGTAAAAATATTTCTGCAGAACTTGAAAAGCAATTAAGAATTAATTTTTAGCTTTTCCTAAAAAATAGTAAGAAATAAGGGCTTAATAAAATGACCCAAGTGAATGTTTAATTAGTCAAACGAATAAATTTAAGCGTAATTGGTACTTCAAAATAGAATTGGCCTAGATAGAGGCAATATATTGAAAGATTAAGCCACTGTAAGGTGGGTATTTTAATGACTAAAATTTATGGATACTTCAAAATATTTCGAACTTACTAAGAAGCGAGCACATAAAACCAAACCACGAAACACGCCGCTGCCAAAAGCCAAGCATAACTATTTAGAAGCTTTTGAAACATTAAAAGAAGAATTACAGGATCTAGGAATCGGCTTTGAAAGTAAATTCCAGCCTATACACACTAAACATTGGCGCTTTGATTTCCATATCGTGAAATTACGTCTACTTATTGAGATTGAGGGCGGTCCTTGGTCTGGTGGACGTTGTGGCTTACTATCGAACAAGGCCTGGAGTTTGGATCGATATGATCATGTTGTGGATTTAGGCTTTAAAATTGAACGTTTACATCCTGATTCTATTTTATTTGGCTATGCAATCGATTGGATTAAAGGTCTTTTAGAGAGAATTGAATATGAACCAGATCCGACCATTTCCACCAACAGAATTGATTGATAGAGCAGAAGAAGAGGAAGCGATTCGATTAGCGCCAGCGCCTGATTTAAAAGAATGGGTGATTGCTAATTATCTCTCTGTAGATGCTGAGTTATACAATCCTGATCATGACCATATTGCCGAGCTTCTGCATGACAATGAAGAGTTTTTAGCATTTGCTTGGGCATCACAAGCTTGTACAGTCAAAAAACAAATGGTGCTTGGGCAGTGTGAAAAGGTGATGTTTAACGTTGGTGGATGGCGTAAGGCGCGACAAGAGCAACAGATGCGTGACTGGTTTGGTTTTGTACCTGTTTACTTGATTACCATCGATGCAAGTTTTTGCGAACAAACTTCAGATCGTGAGTTTTGCGCTTTGATCGAGCATGAGCTTTATCACATCGGTGTGGAGCGTGATGCTGATGGTGAGATTATCTATAGTGATAATACTGGACTGCCTAAGCATTTCTTAGCTGGTCACGATGTAGAAGAATTCATAGGCGTAGTCAAACGACATGGGGCAAGTGAAAACGTTAAGCGACTCGTAGAGGTGGCGAAGCAAGCGCCGTTTGTATCTGATTTAAGCATCACCCGATGTTGCGGGACATGCGTTATAAGTTGAGCCGATTGGCTCTTTTTTTTGCCTGTTTAGTCTTACGTAGACTTACAAAGAGGTGATTATGGCAACATTAAAAGAGCCTGTAAAAATCTTTATTGTTCAGTCTCTTGCTTGCTTTGATACACCTCAACAAGTGGTAGACCTTGTAAGAGAAGAGTATGGGATTGAACTTACTCGGCAACAAGTAGCATCTTACGATCCAACAAAAGCTACATGTCGCGGTATGAGTAAGAAGCTGAAGGATTTGTTTACAACTAGTCGAAAAGCGTTTCAGGAAAATATTTTAGACATACCAATTGCGAACAAGGCTTTTCGATTAAAAGAGCTTCAAGGTATGTATAACGACTCGGGCAGGAACAGGCGGTTGAAACAGGATTTATTAAAGCAAGCGTTACAAGAAACAGATGGTCGAACAACAAAGGTTGAGCACACTGGAAAAGACGGCGCTGATCTTGAAATCAAAATTGTTCGTGAATTTGTTGATTAGGAGTTTCTATTGTGGAGATACGAATCAAAACTCCACGATGGTCTAAACCTTGGTTCAAGCCTGCAAGATATAAGGGGGCTTATGGTGGTCGTGGCTCGGGAAAATCGCATTTTGTAGCGGAGCAACTTGTTGAAGAATGCGTGGTTGATAAAGATCTTCGCGCCGTGTGTATCCGTGAAATTCAGAAATCAATCAAATACTCAAGCAAGCAATTAATTGAAGACAAAATCAAAGCCCTTGATGTATCTCACTTATTCGAAGTGCAGAGAGACTTAATTAAACGGAAGGGTGGCGATGGCGTTATTTTATTCCAAGGTATGCAAGACCACACGGCGGATTCAATTAAGTCGCTGGAAGGGTTTAAGGTTGCTTGGGTAGAGGAAGCAAATAGGCTTTCAGCAAAGTCTTTAAGGTTATTGAGACCTACCATGCGTGCCGAAGGTGCACAGATATGGGCAACTTGGAATCCTGAGTCGAAAGATGATCCTATTGATGATTTTTTGCGGGGTGAATTTGCACCTGAAAATGCGATTGTCATTGAGGTAAACGTCAACAATAACCCATTTGCACCTCAAACCCTGCTCGATGAATATGAGGAAGATCGTAAACGTGCAATTCGTATGCAAGCTGCTGGAGATCAGAATGCATGGGCTATGTTTGAGCACGTTTGGCATGGTGCATATATTGAGTTCAGCCAAGCAATTATTTTTTCAGGTCGTTATGTGATTGACGAGTTTGAACCACAAGCTGATTGGACTGAGGTTTACTACGGCTCGGATTGGGGCTTTGCACAAGATCCAACGACACTAAACCGAATATTTATTCATGATGATGTGCTTTATATTCGTAATGAAGCACATCAAGTCGGATGTGAAATTGATCATTTACCTATGTTGTTTGACGAGGTACCTGGTTCAAGAACACATAAGATTAGAGCTGATTGTTCAAGGCCTGAAACGATTAGTTATATGAAGCGGCAGGGCTTTAAGATTGAAGGTGCTGAAAAGTGGGCTGGATCAGTTGAAGACGGCGTAACTTTCATGAAAAAGTTTAAAAAGATTGTTATTCACCCAGATTGCCCAGAAACAGCAAGGGAATTTAAGCTCTATTCATACAAAGTAAACCGTGCTGGGGATGTGCTACCAGAAATTCTGGATATGCATAACCACCATATGGACGGCATTCGATATGGCATACAGCCATTAATCAAAGGTCGATCACCTAAGAAACCTGCAACTGCAGGAAGTCGTACATTTTAACTAAGGTATCAAAATGGTAAAGTCAAAAAACAAGGACAAAGCGCCTAAAAAGGCTTTGTCTAAAGGATCTTTATATTCTCAAGAAGCGGTCAGTCAATTTTATAAATTAAGTAAGCAAATTGATTTAGATGAGACTTTACGAAAAGCAGGAATTAAACGCCACCGCTTGGCCATACTTCTTGATGATGATGAAATCTCACAAGCCGTCGAAACGCGAGTAGATGCATTATTGGCAACGCCGTGTCGCTTTGAGCCAAGTGATACACCAGAAGCCATTTTATTAATGCAAGAAATTAAAGAATGGTTTGCAGAGATTGCTTCTGGTTCAATAAATGCATTGCTATTTGGTTATTCAGTTTTAGAAGCTGTATATGATCAGGCTGATGACGGGCAAATAGGTTTTCAATGGATTGGTGAAAAGCCAATGGAATGGTTTGAACCTAAAAATGATGGCCGTTTGATCTATCGACAGGATGGTTCGGGTAAAGAGACCGAAGTGGATCAGGTCTTTAAATTTTTCATGACACGGCGCAAAGCGACATATAAGCAGCCATACGGTAAAGCATTGCTCACCATTGTGTATTGGTTGGATTTCTTTCGTAAGAATGGATTCAAGTTCTGGGCAAAGTTTTTAGAGCGTTTCGGTACACCTATTCTAAAAGGGAAATGTAAAAACTCTGAACCTGATGACATGAATCAAGCATTGTTAAGTGCTCATGCTCAAAGTGTCATTTCGATTGATGCAGAAGATGATGTTGAGATATTGGCAGTATCTTCGAGTGGGAATGCTGGCACATCATTCGAGACCTTTAACAATACAATCATCCGCCAAATTCAGAAAGTGATTTTAGGTCAAACTCTTACAAGTGGAACTGATGGCACAGGGAGTCGTGCATTAGGTGAAGTCCATGACAATGTTCGCAAAGATAAATTGAATGCGGATATTCGATTAGTGACACCTACATTTCAGGCGATTGTAGATGCACTCTGTGCCTTAAATGGTTGGGGTAAGCATGAAATTATCTTGGGTGAGAAGTCTAAGCAGCTTAATAAGGATCAGGCTGAGCGTGACGTAAAACTTAAAGATGCAGGTGCGGTATTTACCAATCAATATTTTATCCGTGAGTATGGGCTGCAAGATGGTGATTTGGCAGAGCCTTTACCAAGTCAAACACCACAGCCACAATTTAAAGCAATTCCTAGCAAACCTTTCAGTTTTGCTGCAAGTGTTAACGGTCTTACACAAGAACAGCAAGAGCTTGATGAATTGGCGGATCAAAACTTCAAGTTGTTGTCACATAATGACCTAAAAGATTTGATTCTGAGTAGTGAAAGCATTGAGGAACTGCAAACGAGTCTATTTGCTATCGCTAAGACTGCTGACAAATCACAATTTAATGAAGTGTTAGATCGGGCTTTGTTCGCTGCTGATATTTTGGGATATATGCATTCAAAAGAGGGGCGTTAAATGGACAATATGACGCTCTTACAAGCTATTGCATTTGCTCGATCAAGGGGTGTTTTACTGCCTGCCGACTACTATGCACTTGATTTAAATTCACGCCAATATGCTTCTACTGTGAGCCATTTGGCGGGTATTGATCAGATTCAATCTGTATTAGATTCAGCTTATAAGGTTTTGGAGAGTGGTGGTACTTTTAGAGACTTTCAAAAACTGGTTGAGGAAAATGGCATTGAGTTGTCAGAGGCGCATTTAGATAATGTGTTTAGAACCAATATCCAGAATGCTTATGCTCATGGTAGGTGGTTACATCAGCAACAGAATAAAGATAAACGCCCTTATCTTGAATATTTTGCAATCAACGACAAAAGAACTCGTCCAAGTCATTTAGAGTTAGATGGCGTTATTCGACACATTGACGATCCGTTTTGGCAGAAATGGTATCCACCAAATGGTTATCGGTGTCGCTGCACGATTAATGCAATCACTGAAAAGCAAGCCATCCGAAAAGGAATAACATCCAATGAGGATTTGCCAAATGTTGAGCCTGACGCTGGTTGGGCTTTTCAGCCGTCTAATTATGATAAGCAGCCAGACGAGATACTTAGGTCGAAAGAAGCGAGTAAAACGATTACGCCTGATGCTAAAACAGAAGTCATTGATCTTCGCAAAAAAACGTTGGTTGATACCGAAGTTGACCAGATTATCAAGACAGGCCTTTCAGATTTAACAGATGAGAAGCAAGTAATTATTGATGAAATGGTCGATAAAGCAGTTCGATTAGACCCGAATATCAGACCAAGTGACTTGCGTATCACTTTAGATTTAGCTGATGAAAAAGAAAATGCTTTGACAACAATTCTAAAGCAGGCTGAACTTCAAAAAGATCAGGATGGAACGGCAGGCAAAAGTATTTGGGACAAAGTTGTAGGTGCATTTAATCGGCTGTTCACATTAGCAAAGAATACGACAAGCAAGCTCACTGGTAATTCAATTCGTGGCATTGATGATTTGAATTTAACTGTGGGAAGTGTAATTGGTATTCAAACACCAACATTGTTCAAACAAGCGCAAAAGGTTGGTAAGCAGATCACCATTCTTGATGCAAAAGGCGTGGCACTAGATTTGAGTAAGATTAGTGGCATGAATGGCGCACTATTGGCTCCTGATTTGAATTTAGAGGTCGTTAGCAACACAGATGAGCAACTCGTACTGAAACGAACCAAAGAGCAAGCTACGCGCTATTTCGTGGCGAATCAGACAGTATTTAGTCTTTACTAAACCTTTCAACAGATACAGCGACCTTTAAGGTCGTTTTTTTATGGATGCTCATTATGCGATGGATTAGAGATTTATTTAAACGTGGACGTGGCTGTAATTGTCAAGGTTGCAAGATCACTGCAATGGGATGGGGTTATGCGCCATGTTCAACCGCCAATAAAAAACGATCCACAAACACCAGACAGCCACCCAAAATTCCATGAGGTAAACAATGCCAGATATAGAAAATTCAAATCAATATTGCTTTCAACTTGGGCAGCTAAATGTAGATGCTCAGGAAGATGGCAAGAAAAAGCGGACGTTCTCAGGTGTTGCCTATAGCGGCGAAGTAATTACCGACCATTGGTATTGGAAGCAAGTCATTTTTGATCTGGATTCAATGCAGATTAAGGGTCGTATTCCTGCATTACTTGAGCACTCGTCCTATCAGCGAGCAGGTGCAATTGAAAGCCATTCGATCAGCCATGAATCAGGATTAACTGTAAGTGGAATTCTGCTCAGTAATGAATTTGGTACTCAAGTAGCAACAGATTCTGATGATGGGTTCCCATGGCAAATGTCAGTACGTATTGAGCCGGCAAGCATTGATGAGATTCAAGCTGGCAACACAGTAACTGTGAATGGAAAGTTACTACATGGGCCAATCACGGTATTTCGTGGTGGGCGTATCAGAGAAGTTTCGTTTTGTGCCTTGGGTGCAGATGAAAACACAATGGCAGTGGCAGCAAGTCACAATCCAAACAATCCACAAGAGGACACAGACGTGACCGAACTAGAGCAAGCAAAAGACGCTTTACAACAGGCGGAAACCGAGCGTGACAATGCTTTAAATGAACTAAAGCAGTTTAAGGCTAATAAGCGCAATGATGATATTTCAGCACTAGAAAAAGAATTGAAAACACAATTCAGTGTTGAAGATAAAACGGCATATACAGCAATGGATGATGCAAGTTTTTCATTCACAGTTAAACAATTGCGCCAGTTTTCAGGGAAAAACAGTCCTGCAAATAATGGCCCAAGCAATCTATTCACTCATCAAGCGAAATCTGATGAAAATGAAAAACAAACCTTTGGTGCTGGTTCTCTTGTAGACCAAGCAAAACAACGCAAATAAGGGGAAGCAGAAATGGTTCAAACAGTAACAGATAGTCATTCAGCAGTAACTGATGTAATTGCTTGGGAAGTGGAAGGTAATCATCGTCCAAGTCGTAAGAACGTGACAATTGCAGCGAGTCAAAGCTTGGTAAATGGTCAAGTGATTGCATTTGACGGCAGTGGGAACGTAATCAAGTTTAGCGTCCAGGCGACCAATGCTGCGGCAGGTATTTATATTGGTGATTCAGTGGTCACTGGTTCAGGGCAAACAGCGCAAGGAGTGATTATTGCCCGTGATGCACGCTTTGCAGAAGGCAAGTTGGCTTATGCGTCTGGCGTAACCGCTGGTGAGAAAACTAATGCTGTGACAGCGTTGGCAGCTCTAAATATTTTGCCAGTTCGTTCAGCTTAATAGGGGATTAAAATGATTTTAGACCAATCAGTTTTTAGCGTTGAAGAATTATCTTTAGCGATTACAAATTTACCGACCCGAATCGGCAACCCATCTGACATTGAATTGTTCCGCCCGATTGCTGGCACGACAAACAGCTTTGCTGCTGAGTTCATGACAGAAAGTAATATTCTTGTACCAACAACCGCTTGGGGTGGTGTTGCACCAAAGAACAGCTCAGGTACTCGTATTGCAAAGTCTTGGACAATTCCACACATGCCGCTTGAAGATGTTGTTTTAGCATCGGATGTGATGGGTGTGCGTGCGTTCGGCAGTACCGCTGCTGAAACGGTAAGCGGAAAAGTTCTTGACCGTTTACAAGCAATGAAAAACAAGATTGATACAACACTTGCGTTTCGTCGCTTAAAAGCAAAACAAGGAATTATTGTTGACGCTGATGGCTCAACGATTATTAATTACTTCACCGACTTTGGTGTAACTCAAACCGAGGTTGATTTTGATCTTGGTACAGCAACAACAAACGTTGCGGCAAAATGCCAAGACGTTATTGACAACATCGAAGATGCTTTAGGTCAAGAGATTTACACGTCAATCGAAGTTGAAGTGGATCGTGCTTTTTATGATGCTTTGGTGTCTCATAAGAACGTTCGTGAAGTGTTCTTGGGCTGGTCTGCTGCTGAACAAAAACTAGGTCGTTCTAACACGTCAGGTTTTGAATTTGGCGGTCTTAAATTTATCGTGAATCGTCAATCAGTTGGTGGTACGCCGATTTATGCGACTAAAACAGGTTCAGCATATCCACGTGGTACTCAGGATGTGTTTGTGACTGCATTAGCACCTGCTGACTTCAATGAGACGGTGAATACTTTGGCGTTGCCTTATTATGCTAAACAGCGCACTAAAGACTTTGATCGTGGTTTTGATTTGCATGTTCAAGCAAACCAATTACCAACCGTGTTGAAGCCAAAAGCATTGGTAAAAGTTAAATCAACAACATAACGGTGGCTGTCATGTACGCAACACGTGATGACATGGTGAAGCGTTACAGCCTGACAGAAGTATCACAGTTAGAGCGTTATTTAACGGGGGGTGAGTCTGTTGACGCTGCAATAGCAGATGCGGGCTCAATCATTGACGGTTGGATTGGTGCTAAGTATGCCATTCCTCTCGAATACCCACCTGAAAATATAAAAATCTTTGTCTGTGATATTGCCCGCTATTTACTTTGGAAAAGCAAAGCATCTGAAGAAGTCCGTAGACGTTATGACGATGCGATGAGCTATCTAAAGGGCGTTTCAAAAGGCACAAACGTTTTACTTGTCAAAAATCCAACAACTCAAGAAGTTAAACCTGCTGCTAAATCACCTACCACTATGCCAATTGGGACTACATATCGCGGTGGTGTCTTTAGCGATGATGTTTTAAACAAGATGCCAAGCGTCAAGTGAGGTGGTCATGGCAGATAGACAGGGATTTTACTTTCAGGGTCAAGAGAAGATTCAGGATTGGCTGCGTAAAGTAGAAGCTAGAGCAGGAGACCATAAGGCGCTTTATGACGAGTTGGGCGACATTCTACTTGAGGGTGTTCATGATCGCTTTAAGCGTGGTGTAGCACCTGATGGCAGACCATGGCAAAAGTCATGGCGAGCAATCGCCCAAAATGGTCAAACATTAAGAGACACGGGGCGATTGTTGAACTCGATCCGTACTCGACTTAATAAAAATGGCGTTTCAATTCTCACTGACGTTCTATATGCAAAGCTAATGCATTATGGCGGAACCATTAGAGCGAAGAATAAGCCTTATCTTGTTTTTAAAACTCCTACTGGTGGTTGGGTAAAACGCAAATCAATCACGGTTCCTGCGCGTCCAATCTTTGGTGTCTCGGAAGATGATGCACAGAATATGCTGACTGCGATGGAGAGCTATTTGGAGGATTTATTAAAAGATGCCAAGTAATTATTTTGCGCTTGAATCAATCATTAAAGGTCGTCTGCAAGACATTGAGTCTATTCAGGCTGTGTACACGCCTTTTTCTGTTGATGACATGCTTGAGTCTACAGCGGTTGCGCCATCCATTAGCGTTATTTATGTGGATGATCGAGTGGGTGAGTCGGCAGGCAATGGTTCAGCAAGTATTGTTTATCAGCAATGGCTTATCGTTTTGTGTGTTGAGGAAGCAGGTTCACAGCTTGAAGATACAACAAAGATTCGTAACGCAGCCAGTCCGATGATTATTGAAATATTGAAGCGTATGCAAGGCTTTAATCCAGATGTTTTAGGGTTTAAGCAGTTCAAGCGAGCAAATGCAGGCGTTCAACATATGTCGGCGGCTGGCAAATTGTGGCTACCGTACCTATTTGAATGTCAGATGATTAACAGTTTTTGAGGTGCATATGACCAAGCGATATAAAGCATTAAAACCAGTTGGCCCGTGGTCAAAGGGCGACACAATCGGGGATTTGCCGCAAGTGCAGATCGAAAAACTATTAAGCGATGGTTTGATTATTGAAGTCAAAACAGAACCAAAATTAACAAAAGAGGTAAAAGCCAATGGCTAAACAGTATATTTCGTTGCAAGGTAAATTGTACTTATCGCCGATTGTTGCAGGTGTTGCTGGGGCAGCTCGTCATGTGGGGAATGCGCCAGATTTCGAGATCGAGTTAGATGGCGATGTGATCGAACATCAAGAGTCTACAACTGGTCAACGCACTACTGATTTTATGATGACAAGAACTCGTAGCGTAAATTTTAAAGGTACTTTGGAAGAAGCAAGCAAAGAAAATATTGCTTATATTCTTAATGGTCAGGCAACCGCAATTGCAGGCGGAACGGTGACAGCTAAGAATCTTGGCACGGTTGCAGTAGGTCAAGAAGTTGCTTTGGGTGGCTACAATGTGTCGAATGTAGTTATCAAGGATTCAACGGGAACACCAGTTGTTGTTGATGCATCAAAATACAAAGTTGATTCAGCTTTTGGCACAATCACATTTAATGATGTTACTGGTTTAACCATGCCATTAACTGCTGACTTTACCGCAGGCACAGCCTCGGTTACTACAATCAATGACCAGGACAGTAAAGAATACGAGCTTACGTTCCGTGGTATCAACACAGTAGACAATAGCAAAGTCGAAGTGAAGTTGTGGCGTACTAAAAAAGATGCTTCGGCTACATTCCCATTGATTCATGAAGAACTTGGTTCTTATGAAATCAGCGGCATGGCATTATCTGATGCAGAGAAAGGTAGCGACTCAAGTCTTGGCTTGTTTGGTCGTGTTGTGCAGATTGCAGCACCAGTTTAAGCAATACGTGCAGGCACAGGGGCGCATAAGCGTCTTTTTTTGTGCCTGTATTTTAGGATTATTTCTATGAATGACTTTTTCCTTTTGAACAATGAATCATTGCCCTATGTTTTTGTTGATCAGAATATTGAGATTAAACAAATCCAAGTAAAGAACTTAAATCGTTTTGCTCAATTTGCAGATCCAATTAAAAAGCTAGAAAGTTATTCAATAGAAACAATCACACCTTTAATTGAGCCTCAGATGCTTAATATCATGGGTATGTGCTCATTGGTTACAACCATAAGCCCTGAATCATTTAATGAGAATGCAGGGCAATCTAGAATGATTGTTGAGCTTGTTTTAAAGATCATTGAAGTAAACGAGGCATTCTTTAAGAAAGACGAAAAAGAAACTGATAGTAAAGATTCAAGTTGGTTCGAGGCTTTTGCATATCTTGTGAAGATGGGGCATAGACACAACGACATTTTGGATTTGAGCTATGGTGCATTTCTGCAATATTTAAAAGAAGGTCATGCTGTCGAAAGGCAGCAAGTGAAGTCTTATGCAATTGCTCAGAGAATGGCATCTGGAGCAAACAAGAGAGATTGGGAAAAATACTTGAAAAGTTTGTAAGTGGGTTGGGCGAGTGATAAAATAACTGTCGATTGGCTGAATCTGTAGGCGATGCAGTGTAGCGTAGTGATCGACAGCACATTGATGCGTATCACAAGTGGGAGATCGCAATTGGATGAGTTTATAAAGAACTTAGCCTCTCGCTACCCAACTCTGCAAAATCCAATAGCACATGAGATAGCGCAGCAGATTAGTGACAAAATGCAATATCAAAACACCGATGATGAGCGTCTTGTTTATTATGTAACTGTAAATAAAGGTAAAGTCATTGTCATGCCTCAGTCAGTGCACCATACCAGTTTAAATATCGTGAAACTTGCAGAAGCTTTTGAGCCTCTATTGGAATTTATGGCAGGACATGAAATAAGACATAGAGCTAATCAACTGAGAAAGCTAACTCTTAAAACATTGCCTATGTAATTAATATATGACAAAACCCGCCAAGTGCGGGTTTTTAGTGACTAAATTAAATACATTTGTTAAATTATGAGCATTAATAACAAGTGGGTTGCATTATGAAAAAGTTTTTAGTACTAGGGGCATTATCTTTTTTATTATCAGCAAGTATTTTTGCGCGTGAAACTAACTCAATGCGTAGCACTACAGAAGCTATTTTTGTTGGTGATACTGAGGAAATGTTGATTAATAAAATGGGGAAAAAGAAACCTAAATATTATGTATATGAAGATGGCAGTTTTGTATGTGCTACTACTGAGTATAAGTACGACATAGACATGCAAGAGTACACAATATTTATTTGTAGAGGAAAAATTTTTAAAATTGATGTAAAGAATAAGTGAGAATAAAAAATGGAATTCACCAAGCAGCAATTAATTGGATTTTTGGGAGCGTTAGTGCTTTTGATAGGTGTTTTTTTGCCTATATTAAGCGCCCCCATATTAGGTTCAATATCTTTATTAAATAATGGTAAAAGTGATGGCTTAATAGTTTGCGCTTTGGCTATCCTATCTTTTATATTAATTTTCTTTAATCAATTGAGATTGTTGTGGCTAACTGGTGGACTCTCTTTTGTTCTAATTAGCATCGATTTATACATGGTTACAAATAAAATAAGTCAAACCAAAGCTGAAGTTACTGAAAAACTCCAAGGAAATCCTTTTGGTGGATTTGCTGATGCAATGATGAGTTCTATTCAATTGCAATTTGGGTGGGTGATTTTGTATCTAGGGTGCATTATTTTGCTTTTGACACCTATTTTACTAAATAAAAGAAAAATCCAAGATCAGATCTATAATTCAGAGGATGATCATCAGGCACTTAATCAAACAAGGAATCGAGTGGTTGGGGATTTGTATAACTACAATGAAATACAACATGCTGAAGATATAAAGATGAAATCGTGCCCTATTTGTTCAAAAGATATAAGAATGACAGCTATAAAATGTAAATATTGCAACTCTATGTTGGAATAATTAACTTAGCTAAATCAACCCGACCAAGTGTCGGGTTTTTTATTGCCTAAATATTCAGTTTGGCAATGTAGATATGTTCATTACCGCATGTCTACATTGCCTTTTTTATTCGGTAATGAGGTAAAAGTATGTCGAAAGATCTAGTATTTAAAGTCGTCATGCAAGGCGATACAAACAATTTTGATTCATCGGTTAAGAAGTCGAAGCAAACAGCAGAGCAGATGTTTCAGGCAATCGGAACTGCGGTTGAAGAGCTAGAGAAAAAAACTAAGAAGTCATCTGATTCAACCAAAAATATCGTCTCTACAGAAGCACAAGATCGAGTAAAAGACCTAACAGCTGAGTTAAATGCAGCTACAAATGTGATTGTCGCATTGGGAGATAAAAGCACAATTTCTGCTAAAGAAATTCGATCAATGTCTCAACAAAGTCAGCAGGCAATATCATCTTTAAAAGATGAGTTAGCAGCTGCACAATCTCAATATCTACAACTATCTGAAGCAAAAGCCTCACCTCAAGATATTGGTGAAGCAATTAGCAAGATCACGGATATAAAAAGAGCGATTCGTGATGTTGAAACTGCGTTTGGTGCATATCAAACGGTTGCTGCAAATGCGATGACAGGTGTAACAAAAGCTACCAGCATCACTATCAATGAAATTCAAAAATTTACTTCAGTAGATTTAAACGTAGTTATTTCCGAAGCTCAAAGTGCTACTCGTGCTATCGAGTCTATGGGTGATGGTGCAGTTGTATCTACAAAAGAAGTTCAGAGAATTAGTCAGCTTGGTTCTACTGCTATTGAATCCTTAACACGAGAATTAAATAGCGCAAAAAATGCATGGGTAGATTTATCTAACTCAAAAGGTGTTGATTTAGAAGAACTCACGGCAGCAAAAGAGCGAGTTCAGGGGCTTGAAAGGGCATTAAATCTCACAGAAGCATCAATGACTGAGTTTAAGGGAGCAACTCAGCAGGCTATACCTGTTATTGATCATCTAGACCAAACTTTAGATAGCACAAACCAAGAACTTAAAGAAACAGAGTCTTTAAGCCAAAAGGTAAGTGGTGAGCTTGCAGGGCTTAAGACGGGGTTTAATGCTGTAACAGGTGCTTTAGCAGCTTTAGGTATTGGGGCTACTGCACAGGAAATCGCTCAAACAGCAGATGAGTGGTCAAACCTTAATGCGCGTGTAAAAATTGCTGTTGGAACACATGGTGATGCCAAAGCAGCAATGGCTGATATAATTGAAATTGCAAGGACAACAAATTCAAATTTAACAGCTACAGGCGACTTATATGCACGATTAACTAAAATCGGGCAAGAAATGAAAATTCCGCAAGAGCAAGTCTTGCAGCTAACAAAAACAATTAGTCAAGCTATTCAAGTGAGCGGAGGTAGCGCAGCAAGCGCAGAGGCAGCAATTACCCAATTTCAGCAAGCGTTAGCATCGGGTGTGCTACGTGGTGATGAATTTAATTCCATGATGGAGCAATCACCTCGATTGATGCAAGCGCTTGCTGAAGGTCTAGGTGTAACTACTGGCGAATTGAGGAAAATGGCAGGTGAAGGAAAATTAACTACTGATGTAGTAACCAAAGCCATGCTTAGCCAGTCGGCAGTTATTCAAAAGGAATTTGAACAATTTCCAACAACCATTGGGAGCAGCATCGAAAATCTTAAAACTTCGTGGACAGTATTCATAGGGGAGTTAGATCAAACACATGGTGTAAGTACAAAAGTTGCTGAATCTCTAAAATGGGTTGCTGAAAATCTAGATGCTATTTTCAATACTTTAAAATTGGCAACACAGGCATTTATTGCTTATAAGGCACTTAATATAGCTAGTGTATTCCTTGATAAAGCTGCTGGTGTAAGAGTTGCATCAATTGCTATAACACAAGAAACAGCATCTGTTGTTGCAAATACGCAAGCACAACTTGCAAACGCAACAGCAACTCGTTCTGCATCAACTGCTAAGGCTGGATTGGCTACCGCGGCAGCAACTTCTTCAAAGTCAGTTGCAGCATCTACAGTTGCGACTAACAGTTCATTGGGTTTACTAATTGGAAGATTAGGGGCATTAGGAGTTGCAATTACCGCATTTGGTATTTTAGTACCAACTGTAATGGAGCCAGTAGGAACTTGGATTGGTGAGGGGTTAGCTAAGCAAGTTGAAAAAGCTGAGATTGCTTGGCATAACTTGAATGCATCTGCTGAAAGCGATAAAAGATACATGACTGCTATAGAGCAGTTAGAATTCCAAATGCAGAACGAGGCAATTGCAGCCAAAGTTTCAGCAGACATGAAAAAAGAAATCGCTGATGCTGCTGAAAAAGGTGCAATAAAAACTTATGAACTAAGCAAAGCCTCTCAAGATTTAGTTAATAAATTCAACCAAATTGTAAAAGATGGAAAGCCAACAGCAGAGGCATTAAAAGAAGTTCGTGAATCAATGAAATTTGATTCTTTAACTGGAATTAATAATGCTGTTTCAGCATTAAATATGCTGGAAAGAACAGGGAAAATAACTGCACAAGAGTTAAGAGCAGAGCTTAAATCGGCATTGGTGAATGAGGATTTAGTTGTATTTCAAACAAATGCCAAGGCTGCATTTGCAGGAACAGCTCAAGAAGCCAATAAAATGGCACAAGTTACTCAAGTTGCTTTGGAGCTTGCACTTGAGCGCACAGGCTTAAGCACTGAGCAATTGCAAGGTAAGTTTTCTAAGGCATTTCAATCAGCAAGCAATGATATTCAGATGGTGATTGGTAACCTAGATGAATATAAGGCCCAAGGTATCGATACAGGACTAGCATTATCAGCAAGTCTAAACAAAGCCATTGATACCGCGCAATCAAGAAAAGAACTTGATTACGTGAAAGACAAACTTGTTGAGTACGGTAATCAAGGGAAAATCTCATCTGAGCAGGTCGCTTTAGGTTTGACTATGGTTGAACAAAAAGCTGGATCATTATCAAAGGCTTTAGATCCTGTAAATGCAGCATTTGCAGCGATGGGGATTAAAACCAAAAATGAACTTGATAGTGCAGCTACATCTGCTGAGAAGAACTTTGATGTCATTAAGAGAAGCGGTCAGGCAACTTCGGGAAGTTTGAAACAAGCCTACCAAAAAATGGTTGATGAAGTAGTTGCTTCTGGAGATGAGGTTCGCATTGCAAGAGTAAAGGCAATTGGTGAGTCAAATGGTCTTAATCTTGAAATTGATAAATCTGGAAGAGCTGTTGTAAAAACTACCCGAGAGATTGTTGATGCTTTATACCCGATTGGTTCTGCTGCTAAGAGTGCCACTGGACGAGCAGCGCAAGGATTCCGAGAACTTGGTCGTGTAGCTCGTGACGAAGCCAAATCAACTGCTCAGGAATGGGAAGATGCAATGGCTAAGGTTGATGCAGCTCGTAAAGCTAAAGATGCCTCAAACAATAAGGGCTTATCTGAGCTTCAAGGTGGCATTGATCAGATGGCACAGGACTATTACGACCGATTGGTTGCTGCTGGTATGGATCAAAGCAGAGCGCGTGATCTTGCTGATAAAGCTCGATACAGCCTTGCAGTTGAGACAACTACATCACTGAAAGGCGGAACAACTCAGAACATGAATACCACTAAGCAAGAAATGGAGAAGACGCTCGCTTATTGGGAAAACAGAAATTCGAGTAAGTCTGGAAGTGCTAGTGTATCTATGGGAAATAACAGCCCATCAATACAAGTTCCAAGCATTAAAGCACCTAGTATTGAGTCACCCAAGATGCCTAATACATCCGATATTTCAACACCAAAGACTCAAATTTATAAATTTGAATTTAATGGAAGCGAAATCGAATTTCAGGGTGATCCATCTCAACAAGATCTAGTAAATGATTTCTTTAGTCAGCTTGAGCAGGCTAAAAAGAGGTTCTAATGAAATTTATACGCAAGGCAACAAACGAAACCGTTCTTTTAGAGAACGGTTTTTTATTTTCAGATGAATTTAACTGGAAGCCAGTTGAGCAAAATCAAGAGTACGCCGTCGACGGTACCTTGATTGTTCAAGAGGGGAAAAAGAAATCTGGTAGACCAATTACATTGCTATCTAAAACTGAAAAACAGGGATGGATAAAAAGAGCTGTTTTATCTGTGATTCAAGATTGGTCAGCTTTACAAGATGAACAATTCACCCTTGTATTTGAATATCCACACGACACTCGCCAATTTAATGTGATTTTTAATCATGCTGAGGGAGCGATTGAAGCAGATCCAGTACGTGGTGTTCCTACCATTTCTGAAGGCGATTATTACCGAGCAACATTAAGATTTATTGAGGTGCCAGATGCCAGTTGAGACAAACAATCTAGTTTTATACAAGTCTGAGCGCCTGACAGACACAACGGATGGTGGAGGGAAGTACTCTGGCCAAGTTGTTGTAGATGGTGAGAGCAATAATCTTTTTCCCGATGTATCAGAACTTGATCGGACAATGGGCCGTGTATCACTGCGTAAAATCTTTGCAGGGATCAATAATAGTGATACTGAGTCTTTGATGGGATCAACCGTATTCATCTCCAAAAATCCCGATGATCCAAATGTCTCGGCATTATTGTTCAGTACAGAAAGTCATACTGACGTTCGCTCTAATGCAGCAAATCGTGTTGAAAGCTATCTCGCTAAAGGTGCACAGGCAGTCGGCTCACTACTTGATACAGCGTATTCAGGAATGAAGTCATTACAAGTGGCGATGAGCAAGAGCGAGTCAGAAAACAACGTGGGTGATACGATTGTTTTGGTTGTGAATGAAGGTCTACCCTCAGAAGTGACTCAATATATTCGATTGACCGCTGTATCAACAAGTATGGCATTCATTCGTGTAAATAATGTTGATGTGGAATACAAGATTGCGACTTATAGCTTTCAGGATCCATTGAACCGCGATTTCATCGGTGTGACTGCTACACAGTGGTACAACAACACAAAACCAGCAACTACGTTAAGAGAGACGGTGGTAGCAGATTCGGGTAAGTACTATGCCAGTGTTGAAATTGCAGAAGATGTGGCAGTGAATAGCTTTACGATTCAAGCAGCATCAATCTTTTCACAGTTAATCCCGTCATCGCAGACTGAAACGCCTTTAGTTGATCTCAATGCACTGAGTGAAAATGTTGCTTTAATCGCTGGTAATAGCGGAACGATTACTGCGACTTTCAACACGATTGTGAACACTAGTCAGAGCTTGTATATCGGATCTAGTGTTCTACCAGGTTCAGTTGCTTTCACTCTATTTGGGCAAGCAATTACAGATAATGGCGGCACGTTACGCACTGTTTCAGGTACTCAAGTAGGAACGATTGATTACCAAACAGGTCTAATTGTTTGGACTAATGCAATTGGTACGGGTGCGGCAACAATCAACCTTACTTTTACACCTGCGGCAGCACCGACACAGCCTTTTGAATCTTATGCTTTTCCAGTAACAGCCAACAACCAAGGTACTAACTGGACAGGGGTTTTATTACCGATTCCCGCACCGGGTGCGCTTAGCATTTCTTTTATGGCTCAAGGTAAGTTCTATACCTTAAAAGATAATGGAACAGGGCGATTGGTTGGTGCAAATGAATCGATAGGCACAGGCAGCATCAATTATCAAACAGGATCGTGGTTACTGACCACGGGTGCTTTGCCTGATGTGGGTACGCCAATCTTACTACTTTGGGGTACGCCTATAACGACCTTTGCACGCGCTGATCTAGCTGTTTTACCAGCAGCGATTGAGTTTGATTTGAATCAACTAGGGATTGCTGCAAGTTCAGTGACAGTGACGTGGCTGCTTGAGGGGGTGGAGAAAATGGCTACCAGTAATGCACAAGGGCAGTTCACAGGTGATGCAACAGGAACAATTAACTACGCCTTAGGCACAGGGAAAATTATTCCAAATAAATTACCGCAGAAAAATGCCGTATTCACGTTTGCCTTTAACTACGGTGAGCCTAAAGCGCAGACAAAAGCAGCTGTAGCACCTGATTCAAACAATAAGCTTATGTTTACGATCGGTACAGGTTCAGCAATTCAGCCGAATAGCGTTGAGTTGAGTGTACCTGTGTCTGAGGGATTGGGTTCATCAGCAGTGCAGATCCTTACATTATTTGATCAGCCAATAGATGCATCAACAGGAAATCTAGTGGACTCATTTGGCAATATTCAAGGCACGATCACTTATGCAACGGGTGCTGTTGAAGTTACACCTACTTTAAGTGTAACAACATGGACAACAGTGTATTTGCCACAAACCTACTATACGAGTTCTTAATATGAGTGAAGCATTTTCATTACCTCAGGCAAACCGTGTAGAAGCCGTTCAGGTGCCATACAAGGTATTCTCAAATGTCGACGTACAGGTGAAGTATCGTGATACATCAGGGGTAAATACAGATACAAAACAAGTCACCGCATCAAAGCTCAATTTTGATTTAACCCAAGGCTTTGATGAGCAGATCCTTTCAGGCTCGGTCTGTTTTAAAGTGGGTTCGGATACATTCATTGACCGCAATGGATTGATCTATCGAAATATTGATCCAGCCACAGGAAGTGGCACACAAAGCGGTACGATTCAATATGGTACTGGCGTGATTGATGTTGATAGTTGGACACCGAATGTTGATAACAATCTTGTATTGCAGTCATTAACCACGACAACAGATATGTTGCCCGTGCAGCATGTCAGTTTTCGGACACCGACTATTCCCATTCGCCCTGGTTCTTTAACTGTAGTTGCTGCAGCAATGGCAGGGGGACAGCTGACATTAACCGCAAATGAAGCT
This sequence comes from Acinetobacter sp. UBA6526, assembly GCF_002434875.1. Lineage (NCBI taxonomy): Bacteria > Pseudomonadati > Pseudomonadota > Gammaproteobacteria > Moraxellales > Moraxellaceae > Acinetobacter > Acinetobacter sp. UBA6526. The sequence goes on from NZ_DJLC01000017.1 coordinate 23,710, forward strand.
GGAGTGATTGAAACAGCTCAAGCGCATGGCTTAGTCAACTTTGAAACAGGTTTTGTTGACATCTACTTCTACACCAAGACTGAAATCACAACTGAAAATCGTGATGAAATCGAAGCGCAAGATTGGTATTTGCCAGAACTAGAATATGTTGAATCAACGCAAACATTCATCAATATACCTTACTGGATAGATCCAACGAGTGTTAGATATAACGCCGTGGCTTATACCTACATTCCACTTGATTCTGAAATCCTTGGACTGAGTGCGACACGTCTGCCACCTGATGGCCGTGTACCGATTTTCCGTGTTGGCGATATTGGCGTGATTGCTTCATCCAAGCTTCAAGAGTTGCCAAGCCACGTAGCAGGGCAAACCTATGATTTAGATGATCAGCGTATATCCTGGTGTGAGCTTGAAGATGCTAACGGTGTTAAAGTGCCTTATGACATGTACACCGTAGATTATGATTATGGGAAAGTGACGTTAAGTGGTGACTTTGCTTTGAATAGTCTTGTTGCACCTGTTTCGGCAGCATATCGTTATCAAGACATGGGTCTCATCAATGATGTACAGATTAATGGTCAAATCACATTAACTAAGCCTGTTACACACAACTATGATGCCGATAACTCGATTGTGGGTTCAGCGTTGGTGGTTGGTGATATGTTTAGTCGCTACACAAGCAAATTTGCACAAAGCACGTGGAATAACGCTTGGGCTGACACAGCAACAGGTGCGCCGATGTCAGCAAACTACAACGATGCTTTGTATCCAATTGCTGTGACGAACAAAGGAGCGATTCAGGAACGTTGGGCAATCGTTTTTACTGACACGACAAACTTTAGAATTATTGGTGAAGTGTCTGGTCAGATTGGCACAGGTAATGTCAATGCTGACTGTATGCCGATTAATCCAGTCACCAGTGAGCCGTACTTTCAAGTTAAAAAAGAGGGCTGGGGTGCAGGCTGGGCATCAGGTAATGTCTTGCGATTCAATTCCATTGCTGCAATGTATCCAATTTGGTGTATTCGTACTGTGAAGCAATCAGAACCAACGGTCCTAAGTGACAATTTCCAGATCATGTATCGTGGCGATATTGATCGGGATATTTAAACAATTAACCTAATGGGCTGCATGTGCAGCCTTTTTTATTGAGTAAAAAAATGGTCGCAAGTACAGATATTAAATTTTATGTGCATAGCAACACCAATGCACCGCAATTACAGAATGCTTATGGCTCAATGATTAATGTGCTTGATGCATGTTTAGTGAATGGTTTTGGTTCGCAAACGGTTTCAACACTGACAGCAAGCGGAACCACAGTCACAGCCACTTTTGGCTCTGCTCACAACTTTATGCAGTACCAAGTGATTAAAATTGCAGGCGCGACACAAACCGAATATAACGGCGAACATCGTATTTTGACTGTGCCGAATGCCAATAGCATTACATTTCAGCTTGCAGCAGCGCCAAGTGTAAGTACAGCAACAGGTACCATTAGTGCATCATTGCCGCCACTCGGCTGGGAAAAACCATTCAGCAGTGTAAACGCAAATGGTGGCGGAAAGGCAGTCTATCGCCAAACCAATGAGTTTTTGCCAAGTCGCCCGTATTTGCGAGTCATTGATGAGCGCGACCCCCTCTGGAATGCGAACTATGCGAAATTTGCAAAAGTGGGCATAGTTGAAGAAATGGCTGATATTGACACAATGCTTGGTGTGCAATCTCCTTTCGATGGCGCAGCACCCAATAAAAATTGGGTAGCAACAGGCACAACAACAAATTCATCCACAATGAATGGTTGGATGAAGTGGTATTACGCACATGGAGAATCTGGAGCGCGACACGTTGCTGAGCCAAATGCGAGTGAAGCAAATACCCCATCGGTAGGCGCTAGGTCTTGGATTCTAATTGGAACAAGTGAAAGTTTTGTTATTGCGGTAAATCCTGGCTTAACATCTATAAACTACATTGTGAACGGGTACGGAAAGTATCAAACCTATTATTCGGGCGACCTGTTTAATGACTATTTGGCTGGCGTGTTATGGAATAGCACAGCATCCTACTCACCTGAAGCAAAAGGTTGGTCGCAAGGATTAGTGCAAGGTTCAACACTCAACACAATTGCGCTATCACGAAAACTTAATGGGGATTCTTTGCATAGCATGGGGAGTGCCTCCGCGCAGCGGCTAACACAGACAGGCAGCCAAAATATTACAGACACCGTTACAAATCTATCAGAAGTGATTTATACAGAAGTCGATCTTTTTGCGGATGGTGTATTTAGAGGGAAATTACCGTTTATTCGATGGTTGTATCAACTCAAACCGATTGCAAATTTTAGTTTCTTTGCTGATGAAGATAAAGTTTTTCTGGCCTTAAATGTTGAGTTTGGAGAACGTCGGGACGGTCAGATGCTTTTGCAAGTTGCGGAGGGGTTATGATTATAGTTAATGATCGCATTAAGCGTAGATTTGTGGGCAGGAGTTCAGCAGAATACAATCCAACAAAAAACCTTAAAATTTTAGGTAGCGTAAAAATGTTAGGTGCTGCGCTAACAACTCCCACACCAATTCTGTTAATTGATTCTATTAGTTTGAATGTGGTTCAGAAAACCATGTCCGATAGAAATGGGGATTATAAATTTGAGTGGCTTACTGCAAAGCCACACATTGTTATAGCTACAAGAACAACCAAAGACCTTAATGCAGTCATTCAAGATAACGTGGTGCCAAAATGAGTAAAACTTCAGTCAATGCTCGGTTTGCCATGATTCAAGCCTTTGCAAGTTTTATGGATAGCGGTAGCCAAAGTGCTACCGTTATTTTTTATGAGGGTGTGCAGCCTGTAGATACATCAGTTTCAGCCGATTCAAACAATGCTTTAGTGACACTCACATTTCCTGAGCCATGCGTTAAAGAAGTCACGCCAGTTTATGTTGAGTTGCATCCGACCAATACAGGTTCAGTTGTTAAGTCTGGCACGGCAGCATGGGCGCGTGTTTATAACGGTGCTGGTGAAGTCGCTGCTGATCTGACAGTGGGTACTGATATTACGCTTGCCAATACCAATTTGGCTTTGGGTGGTACATTGTCAGTCACTTCAATAAAACTCAGACCTTAACTTTGAAAGGGTGCTCATGTGGATTTTAAAAATAAGCTCGGCACCGTTGATGCTCACAACCTAAACCTAAACTTTAAGCCTGATAATACCGACAGCCACAACATCATTCTGAATTTTGAGCATCTAGCCGATGGCTCGACCAATCTCAATTTTGGGGATGATGTATCTGCAACTATTGATACGGTTTTAGATACCAGTTTTGGTTTTGAAGTCACCGCAGTTTATGTTGACAGTGTTGTAAATAGTGCAGTCATCGACACGGTGCTTGATACCGAGTTTATCTTTGAAGTTGAAGCAGTATTTGAAGAAAATATCAATGTCATCGGGCAGATTGATACTGTATTAAATACCAGTTTCAGCTTTGAGATTGTTGCGGAATTTGCAGAAAACCTATGCACGATTGACACGGTTTTAGATACTAATTTCAGCTTTGAAGTTGCTGCTGTATTTGATATTAATTTCATTTTAGGACTTAATCATTTAAGTGTTTTTAGTTATCAAAAGGCTGCACATGCATTACTTGAACAACATCTGAGATATGGCAAAGCAAGATTTAAGGCGCAGAACAGCGCCTTTATTTTTGAGCGTGGTTTAAGTCTATCCAATGCTGTGATGACAAGTTTTGATAAAACTCAACAGCTACAGCGCGCAGTCCGTTCTGTATTTGAAGAAACAACAGGATTGTCCAGTGATTTAAACTTGGTTTGGCAAGAGAATGACAAGCGCTTTATTGCTAGAACGCTGATATTTGAAGAATCTGAAAAGTTATTGATTCATCGTCAAACCAGTTGGGATGAAATGATTAGAAAGCGTAAGAAAATTACGTTTAGTCATGAAGTCGCAGAAGTTTTTGAAAAGCGATTTACATTCATCCACGACAAAGGATTAGAGCTGGTTACTACTAATTCTATTCCGTGGGAAGTGGCAAGGGCAGTTTATTACCGCAAATCTAAAGTAGATCCAATCGATCCGCAGCCAAAGCCTGAATATGTTGGATCACCTGATCTTAATTTTATTTGTTTATGTCATGACATTGATTCTCACAACGTCATTTTAAATTTTGGTGCTGATGAATGCTTACCTAGCTCAGTACCTGTTGATTGGTGGTATATCGTGAATGAAATCAAAGTAACTCGTTTAGACAACGGACAAGAGATTCAAATTTATAGTGGTGATTACAGTACAGATCGAAGCAGTTGGAGTTGGTCTTATAATCTTTCGATACCATTTTATGAAAAATCTAAAACTGAGCCGATCAATGGAAAACCAGTGATCTTAAAAATCATGATCAATGGTAATGAACATCGAATGCTTCTTGAAAATATCAGCCGCTCAAGACAGTTCGGCAAAGATGTTTACAAGCTCTCAGGTCGTAGTCCTACTGCATTACTTGATGCGCCATATTCACCGACAAGATCTTTCACTCAAGAGAGTGAAAGAACGTCGGTGCAACTGGTTCAAGCTGAGCTTGATAGAGTGAACAGTGATATTGTGTTGAATTGGGATCTGATTGATGCGCTAGGTTGGATCTTACCACCTGAAAGCTTGAGCTATTCGAATCTGACACCGATAGCCGCGATTAAATTAATTGTAGAAGCTGCTGGAGGCTTTATTTACAGTGAGCCAAATAGCAATACATTGACAATCAAGCCGCGTTATAAAAAGACCTGGTGGGATTCAATTGCGATTGATGATTATGACCGGGTAATTCCAGAAAATATTGTCACAGATCAATCGACTGATTATCAGCCATATCCCGATTATAACGGGGTATTTCTTACTAACGACCGTACAGGTGACACAGGTCAAGTAAAGCGAATTGGAACTTCGGGTGATGTGCTTCAAGAATCGATCAATAGTCCATTGCTGACATCAACTACAGTGATGCATAGCAAAGGTCGTGAAGTTCTAGCCAAAGCTGGCATGGTTGAGACACATAGCTTATTGATGCCAATTACTCAGCAAATCGGTTTGTGTTTACCAGGTGAATTGGTCGCATTTAATGGTGATTGGTGGGGTATTGTCGATGGCGTCAGCGGTTCATTCACTCATAAGCTTGTGAATCAGACCGTTAAGATTGAGAGGGTGAATCGTGAGTAATATCTATAATCGCTTCTTTGAGATGTTACCTAAAACGCCCGAATTTATAGGCACAGTTCAAAATGCAGATCATCCAAATTACAAAGTATTGGTGGCTGATGGTACAGGGCTTGTGCTTTGCACCAGTGCAACAGTCTTTAACATGGGGGCAAAGGTTTATATCAGTGGTAATGAAATAAAGCGAAGTGCGCCCACGGGCGTTGTATATCAAATCGAAGTTTAACTATTAGTCCGATGATGGATTGGACAACCAAAAACTACCGCCTTTACAGGCGGTTTTTTATTATCTGGAGAAATGAAAATGTCGGAAAACTCTGCTGTAGAAGCGAGTGCGGTAGCAATAAGTCAAAAAGTCACAGCAACAAGTGGTGTTTCTTCATTTGTGGGGTTCGCTACGAAAATTGATGTCATAGCGTGGGGTGGTTTAATCATCGCAGCGATCGGTTTAATGATTCAACTTTACTTTGCAGTACAAAAAAATCGGCGTGAAAAAATTGAACATGAAATGAAGAAAGCTGAACACAAGCTACGTGTTCAAAATCTAAAAGGTGAGTGTGATGTCAAACAAAACTAAGATTTCAGTAGTCCTTCTAGCAGCTTCGGCTGCTTTTTTTACGTCTTTAATTGGATATGAAGGCTATTCCTCAAAGCCTTATAAAGACACTGGAGGTGTGGCCACAATTGGCATCGGCTCAACTCAATACGAGAATGGCGCTAAAGTCAAAATGACAGACAAGCCAATTAATCAAAAAAGAGCGGTGCAAATCGCACAAGCGCATATCGCCAAAGATGAACAGGTTTTTCGTCAGTCGTTGCAGGGCGTGAAGTTATCACAAGCTGAATACGATCTGTATTTAGATTTTTCTTATCAATATGGAGCAACTACATTCGCAAAATCATCAATGCTTCGCAATTTAAAAGCGGGAAAGTACAGAGCAGCTTGTGATTCATTGCTCAAGTACAAGTACGTTGCAAAACGAGATTGCAGCATTAGAAAAAACAACTGTTATGGCGTTTGGACTCGACAACTTGAGCGTCATAAGAAGTGTGTGGGAGTGAATTAAATGGAAATTTGGACAAAAGTCAGCAAGGTTTTGACACATTCAAGTAATGGGTTCTACTTAATTCAATGCCCAGGTTGTAAGCAACTGCATATGTTGAATGTTGATCCATCGCGTCCTCAATGTTGGCAGTTTGACGGAAATGTTGAAAAACCAACATTTTCTCCATCTTTAATGGTCAACGGCAGTCAGCCTGATAAACGCTGTCATTCATTTATACGAAATGGCCAGATTCAATTCTTATCAGATTGTCATCATGACTTAGCTGGTCAAACAGTCGATTTACCAATGATTGAGGAATAGTAATGACTTGGATTTTATTAAACAAGCGATGGTCTCTGATCATCGTTTTGTCATTGTTGTATCTAGTGCAGATTGCGTACACATATCACTTGGTTGGAAAGCTAAAAGCAGCAGATCAAAAGTGCGTGGCACAGATCAAAGAAATCGAGCATAAACAAGTTAAGGCACTTGCTGAAGCTCAGAATAAAGCAAACAAAGCGAGTGCTGATTATGAACAAATCAAAGCAGAACAACGCGCAAAAGTCGAAACCGTTACGCGTACAGTGCAAAAGATCGTTGAGCGTCCTATTTATCAGCGTGATTGCTTTGACGCTTCTGGGCTGTCAGAAATCAACAGTCTTATTAAAAACGACAGTGCCCGCGAATCTAATTCAACCATGTCCGACTTTGAACCAGATCGAATCGGGCACAGGTAAAGATGTTTTATTATGGGCTGTCGATACTGTAGCCAAGTACAATGAATGTGATTCAAAACATGCGGCACTGGTGAAAGCTCTCAATTAAAACTCTATTAGTGTTTGCTTGCAGTGTGTTCAACATTAGCAAGCATCACTCTCTCTTAATTTCCACACCTTTTAACTTCCTTCCTCGCGTCACCAAAAATCTATCAGCTTCTCTTTTCTCCAAAAACTTTATCGCATTGTCTTTGTCATCTAAAAATACATACTGCTGAGTTACAATCGCATCAATATCTGAATAGTCTTGATATTCTTCATGTGTCGTTGTTTGAATATGTAGATAGAGATTTCCTTTCTTTATGTAGAAGTAGCGCATTTTTATTCTTGTTCATTAGTTGGATAGTTTCTATAATCTACCTATCGAGATTTGATGTAAATATTACTGTTTTTAAATGTGTTGTACATGCATGTGTACATAAAATTTTAAACAGAAAATATGAAATACAATAAGTTATTGATTTATAACTATAATAATAAAAATATAGTCATTCAACATATGGAAGATTGATTTCTATTCAGTCGAGAAAACAGAGCGCTATGATCCGCTCTGTTTTTATTTTCAGTTAAGAATTCCTGTCGTAATTTTTAGCCTACTATTTCAGTGGTTGTTAGTTTAGAAAAAGTATCTACATTTGGATCATTATTCCAAATATATTCAGCTTCTTCTGCACATAACTGCGCAACTTTTTCACCTTGAGTCTCGTGGATAAATGCAAGGGTCATATCCATTCCCGCACTCACACCTGAAGATGTATAAAATTTTCCATCAACTACCCAACGTGCTTGTGCTTGCCATAACACTTTGTCATTTAACTTTTTGACGAGTTCAAAGGCCATTTTATTCGAAGTGGCTTTGATTCCATCAAGAATACCTGTCGCAGCAAGCAGTGAGCTACCCGTACAAATACTCAGCACAGAGCCACTTTGTGAAGCTAAAGTTTTTAGCTCATCTAGGAATGCTTGATTTTTAAGCAGTTCAAAAGTGACGATACCCCCTGGTACAACTAAAATACTTTGGCTATTGATTTCCATTGCCTGAAAAGCTTGAGTTTGAACTGTGACCCCATGTTTATTGGAAATTAATCCGCCATGTAGACTATAGAATTGCACTTGATAATGGGTTTGCAGTAAGCCAAAGAGTTCAACAGGCCCCATAATATCGAGCGTCTCAAAGTCATCAAATACGATAGCATTTACTGGAATAGGCACTTTATTTCTCACAGATTTAATCTGCATAACACCATAAAGAGCTGCCTATTTTTATGTGTGAATAACTGTATTGCTTATTTTTATTTATGCTAAATCATTGGACTTTTGAGTTGATCTGATAGCAAGCGATGCCTGAATTTAGAAGATTTTTTGAACATTCGAGAGACCAAGTATTTAAAAAAGTAGGTGTATCGAAAATTTAGAAAAAACTGTATCTATGATTTATCTACCAAACGTTCAAAATAACTGAAAATTAGAGAAGGTGCTGTGACATGAAAATGTATCAAGTTGATGCTTTTACAAAAGAATTATTCAAAGGAAATCCAGCGGCAGTTTTTGTGATGGATGAATGGTTAGATGAACAGCTGATGCAAAATATTGCCATGGAAAACAATCTATCAGAAACGGCTTTTGTGAAAACGCTTGATGAGAGCAACTATGAGATTCGTTGGTTCTCTCCAACGGATGAAGTTGCATTCTGCGGTCATGCCACTTTAGCCAGTGCTTTTGTTCTTTTTAAGGATTTTACCACGGCGAAAACAATTCAATTCCATGTACGTGAATTGGGGATTTTTATTGTTAGCCAAGATGCAGATGGCAAAATAAAAATGAACTTTCCGATTCGTAAAGCTGAATTAGTTTCTGAGTATCCACAAGCGTTACGTGATGGATTAACCAAGCCGTTTAAAGCAGTTTATCGAAATGCTCAAGCTTATATTGTTGAGTATGAAACAGTGCAAGATGTATTGGACGAGCGACCTGACTTGGAAAAACTCAAATTATTGGGACAAGTCCGTACAGCGATTACGGCATCTCAGCCAGATGTTGCAATTACAGCACGAGGAGAAGGGCAGTTTGATTGTGTATCCCGTTATTTTGCGCCAGCAATTGGGATTGATGAAGACCCTGTAACGGGTTCAATCCACACTGCGATTGTACCTCTTTGGGCTGAAAAATTAGATCAGACAAGATTAATTGCTTTACAAGCTTCTAAACGTGGTGGGATTTTAGAATGTGTTATCGCATCTGAAGATCGTATTGAAATCTCAGGTTATGCACATCTGTATATGCAAGCGGAACTTACGCTTTAAGTTTTTAACTAAATCAATATAAAAACAAAGAAAAAAGCTGTTTAAATAAGCAGCTTTTTTCAAAACATAACTATTAAAGATGCGAATCATTCTCTACTATAGTCTGTCATTTTTATTTAAATCACCAAAAATAATTGGATAATCTATGTTAATGCGGTTTAAGCAGCTTACTCTCTCTCTTTGTTTAATCGGGTTGAGTGCAGCGTCTTGGTCTCAGACGGTGCTCGTAAAAAGTGAAAAGAATATTGAGGAATATAAATTAGATAATGGTTTTAGAGTTATTCTTGCTCCAAACGATAAAGAAAATAAAGTTTATGTAAATACCGTTTATTTAACAGGTTCGTTAAATGATCCAAAAGGTAAAGGTGGTCTGGCTCATTTACTTGAACATTTGGCATTTAAAGGCACACAAAATGTTAAAGGTGAAGAGTTCCAGCGCCGTTTAGATCAATACACATTAATGACCAATGCCAGTACGGATTATTATTCGACTAAGTACTTAAATATTGTTCGCCCTGAAAAAAATGCATTGAATGAAATTCTATACCTTGAGTCTGAGCGTATGGATAAATTGGTGTTGCAAGAAAAGTTCGTTCCTTCTGAAATTGAAATCGTAAAACGTGAACGTGAAATCCGTATGGATCAACCTTTTGCTGTTTTATTAGATCAGATGTGGAAAGCCGCTTATGGCAATCAATATTTAGGTCGTTTGCCGATTGGTGATTTACCAGAGTTAAAATCTATAAAAATGAATGAGCTGAATCAGTTTTATAGAACATGGTATGCACCAAATAATGCAGTGATGGTGATTTCAGGAAAATTTGATAAGGCTGAAGTTTTAAGCAAAATCGACCAATATTTCAGTCCGATTGCTGCTCGTCCTGTACCTGCACCAGTCCAAGTGCCAGTCTTAGATTCAAGTAAAATTGAACAACGTCAGTTTACCGTTCAAAAGGGCAGTGACTTAGCCAAATTCCATATTTACATGAATGGAAAAAATACAGCATTACAACCAACTTTAGCACTCGCACCTGCACTATATACAATGCAACCAAGTGGAGTGTTGTATAAGAGTATGGTTGAAACGGGTATAAGCACCGCTGTGCAATCGACAACATGGTTAGATCAAGATTTTAATGTTGTGTTTATGGGGGCAATTTACGCACCAAATCATGATGCTAAAAAAGTCGATGAATCTTTAAAAGTCGGTGTTGAAAATAGCCAGCCATTTACTGAAGCTGAATTGCAACGCATTAAAAATATCACCCAAAACTCTGCTGATACAATTATGAATGATGCGGTGGCTTTAGGTTCTCGTTTAAGTGATTATGCTGTTTCATCTCATGGTCAATGGGATCAATATTTTAAAGATTTACAAGCAGTTCAAGATTTAAAACTTGATGATGCGAATAAGACATTGAAACAGTTTTTAGTGTCATCACATCGTATTTCAGGCGACATATTACCTACGCCTGAAGATCAAAAGAAAGCGATGACTTTGAAAACACAGGATAAACCAAAAACTTTGGATCAAACTGCTGAAAAGCCTGAACCAATGAAAGATCCAAGCGTGTATAAACAAGAAGTTGCTCAGTTTGTTGCCCAGTCTGCACAAGAATTGCAAAAGAATGAGCAGAAGATCAAACGCGGTGAATTAAAGAATGGGATTCGCTACGCTTTGTTCCCAACATCGACTCGTGATGATAAAACCTATGCGACGATTAGCTTAGACTTCGGTAACGAAAAATCATTGTTTGGCAAAGGTGTTACTTTAGATTTAACCAGTTATTTAATGCTGCGCGGTTCAGAGAAACATACCTTGCAAGAAATTACTGATAAAGCCATTGCTGCAAGTGGTGGTGCGTCAGTCAGTTCAAATGGCAATGGTTTTACGATCGTTGTTCAAGCGAAGAAAGATAAGTTTGAGGATTTCTTAAACTTCATTATTGATGTCATTAAACAACCAAAATTCTCGCAAACTGAATTTGATTTAGCAAAAAATCAAAGCTTGTCTGTTTTAGATCGACCATATACTGAACCTGCGGTAGTGGCTTCAATGACACTCTCTAAAATTCTAGAGATTTATCAGCCGGGTGATTTACGTTATCACTTTGAACCTGAACTTGCGAAAAAAGAAATCAGTAATTCGACTCAAGCTCAAGTAAAACAATTCTATGATCAGTTCTTTGTTACTGATCATGCTCAGATTGCTGTGACAGGTGATTTTGATGCGAAGAAAATGCAAAAAACGTTGCAGAAAGCTTTTGGTTCTTGGAAATCAAAACAACCTTATGAAAAGGTAACTGGGCAATATACCGTTTATAAAGCACAGAAAGTTCATGCGCTTTCTGAACAGCGTGAATTTGGTAGTTATCAAAGTATTTTGGCACTTCCTGTAGGTTCATATCATCAAGATGCACCAGCATTGATCGTACTCAGCCATATTCTAGGTAATTCGCAATTGTCTTCTCGTTTAGCGCAAGAGCTACGTGAGAAAAATGCATTAGTTTACGGTTTTGGTAGTGGCTTAGACTTAGATCCAGATGTGAATGATGGTACGCTAAGTATTACGGCAAACTATACTTCTGGTCGTTCTGATCAAGTTTCTCAATCTGTACATAAAGTGTTGAATGAGCTTTTGAGTAAAGGTGTGACTGAACAAGAAGTTGAAGCTGCAAAAGCAGACATTATGAAAAAACGTGTGACTTCTTTGGAAGATGAACGAAATATTCATGGGATGCTCACTGGTCAATTAGAGCGTAATAAAACGCTACTTGATCGTGCTACTCGAGATCAAGCACTTGCTAAATTAACCAAAGCAGATGTAGATGCAGTGATTAAAAAATACATCAAGTTAGATCATTTTGTTGAGGTGATGGCTGATCAATATGGACAGGCTCAGAACTCTCAATAATTTATTGAATATAGTGGGTTAGCTTTAGCTAGCAACCTTACTTAGATGCAAGTAGATAGATCGTTTCTTTCTGCTTGCATTTTATTATGCGTACAATCAATTGTTATGATGTTGATCATTATAAATAGAGGAAAAAAATCATGCTTTGGGCTGTGATCGCGGTCATTCTCGGATTGGTATTATTAGTCTGGAGCGCAGACAAGTTTATTGATGGTGCTTCAGCAACCGCAAGTCATTTTGGTATGCCACCATTATTGGTTGGTATGGTGATTGTTGGCTTCGGGACGTCTGCACCTGAAATTGTTGTTTCTGTGATGGCTGCGATAGATGGCAATCCAGGACTGGCATTAGGCAATGCTTATGGCTCCAATATCGCAAATATTGCATTAATACTTGGTGTTACTGTTCTAATTCAACCGATCATGGTGCATTCCGCTGTCGTGCGTAAAGAACTTCCTCTGTTATTGCTTGTGACAGGTATTTGTATTTTCCAGATCTTTGATGGTGTGCTTAGTCGAAATGATGCCATTATTATGCTGTTGATGCTTGTTCTATATATGGGCTGGACGATTTGGCAAGGAATGAGAAACCAAAGTGATGTATTAAGTCATGAGTTTGATCACCAATTACAAGAGAAAGAAGTTCCTTTAAAAACATCAATATTTCAGTTGATTTTTGGTCTGATTGTCTTAGTGATTAGTTCGCGACTATTGGTTTGGGGAGCCGTGGAAATCGCTCAAGCTTTTGGTGTGAGCGAGCTGATTATTGGCTTAACCGTTGTTGCTGTTGGTACATCCTTACCTGAGTTGGCATCTTCTATTGCAGCGGCCCGAAAAGGAGAGCTTGATATTGCGATTGGCAATGTGATCGGCTCAAATATGTTTAATACACTTGCTGTGGTTGGGCTTGCTGGCGTAATTCATCCAACGATAGTGCCACCAGAAGTCTTACAGCGCGATATGGTTGTCATGGGCACACTGACATTGAGCTTGTTACTTTTCACGTTGAGCTTTAAAGGGCAAGGGCGGATTGGACGCGTTAAAGGTAGTATCTGGCTATTTAGTTTTGTTGCATACACATGTTATTTGATTAATACTGCATTTTAAATGAAAAGGCATTGAAATATTCAATGCCTTTTTCTTATTGAGGAATGAAATAGTCCTTCCCGAATATTCGAATTAGTGATCATGTTTATGCGCGTGAAAGTCTTCGTTTTTACGGAAGCGAAGATAGTTTTCAAATTGTTCGCAATATTCATCAAAATTATCTTCTAACATCATTTGGAATTGTTGGAGTAAATAAGACATCACTTGTTCTTTCGCTTCACGCATTTCTTCGCCATCTTTAAAGTTATTGGCAGCAACCCACGTATTAAAACGGGCAGTGGCAAATAACATAGCCGCGCTAACTTGACCACGTAATTCTTCTGGCTTTGCTTGTTGACCTTTCGGTGGGCGACAGAAATCATTAGCTTGTTTGATAAACTCATCCGCACGCTCAAAAAACACCGCATTTAAAGCTTCTTCTTCCGTTACATCAGTGGCATTAATTTTTTGAGACATGGTAATTCCAAACAACAAATAAGACACATTATTATAGACAAAGCCTTGTCGAAACTAAACCTTTGCCTTAATCTAAAATAGCCTAAGCAATTCGGATCAAGATGATGCAAGATGCGATCGCCATTCAAAGTCTAAAAACAGATATTGCCTTACTTCGTCAACATATTTATCCACCACAATACTTGCAGCATGTCGAGGGTTTGCCAATTTATTATGGATTGAAAGAAGAAGTTGAAGAATATTATCGTCAATGGCAGCCTTTAATCGAAAGAGCACAGCAGTTGTGTCAGCCGTTTATGGAGGATGAGGCTGTGGATGCGATTCATCTACCAAGCCATTTAAATTTGCCCTTGTTTTTCTTTCATGTAGATCGAATACGTATTAATAAAACGCGAGCTAAAGAATCAAAGACCTTTCGTGGTGTGGCTGCTTTGGTGGAGAAGTGTGGGCAATTTGATACAGATCAAATTTTTGCGATGCAGGAATGGTTGGGAAGTGATGACACGGCAGCTTTGGTTGCTCATCGTGAATTTATTGATTTACGAACTTATGTGTTTCAGCATGGACAAAGTGAATATACACGAACACGTTTTTATATGAATGGCGTGATTCTGAGTGTTGAGCCACATTTTAAATTAGTAGATGCACGGGATAAGCTACGTAAGCAGCGTAATGATAGTTATAGTGATCCGATTGCAGATAATGGGACTTGGAGAATTTTTGGGAAATATCGGTAAATGATTTAATCTCAACATGAAGATATTATTTGTCTGCTCAAGAATTAATTTCCATTTTTCGTTAAAGTTGGTATTACTTAGAAAATTATGAGTAATTTGATTCCGCTGGTATCTGTTATACTTTACTTTTCACGGATGAAAAGTAATAAAAATCCTGTGTTTGGCTGATGATACATCTTTGTATCACAGCCAAACGGGCGGCATTTATGCCGCCAGCACTATAATTCTTTAGTAGCTAATAATACTCTTATCCCCAAAAAATATCTTTAGCTGATAAACATTGCAGCTTTTTATTGGCTTTTTTGAGTACGTGAGGTTGTTGCGCTTTGATCCAACCTAATGCAAATAGAAATTCTGGTTGCTTTACTGCCTGTTGCTCAAAGATATTTTCAGCAACATAGAGATCATTATAAAAACCTAAGTATTCCTGAATAGGCTGTAGTTTGTCTAAAAATGGTTGGACTTTTTTCTCAGGATAAAGACCTGCAATAAAGTCGATGCAGTAACGCAATTGTTTAACACGTTTACGAGTGCGATGTTGTTGCTCAACAGGAAGGTCCAGAAACTGAGCTGAGTCTTTTAGAATTTTGGCGTACAATTTCGATAAGCTTTTTGCTGCCTGTTTAGATAGTTTGGCTTTATGTTCATTTTCACTATACACAAAGTTCAATAATGATAAAAATAACTGCGTTGTTTTGGGATGGCTAAACTGTTGAGCAATGTCCTTTGTTTGATTGGCGATCAGCGGAAATTCAAAATGCGATACCTGTTGAACCAAAGGAATGACAGCGTCTTTGATTGCATCAAGATCACGAGATTGCCCTAGAGCTTGGAAAATTTCTGCCAATTGGCTTTCCCATGTTGGATCAATTTGTGTTGACCAATTGGAAAAATGTTTCAAAGCAGAACGCAAGCGGCGTAATCCAACACGCGCTTGATGGACATGAGTCGCTTCGGCAACACCATCTGCAATTGCAGCTGCATTAGGCAGAATATGGTTCAAGGTATTTTCAATAATCTGTTTTATTGCTTGTTCGGCACTGGCATTTGATTCTAAATTTAACGATTTCGCTTTGGTGGCTGGAGAAACCCTTTTGCCAATAGCCAATAAATTACCGCGTTCCGCTTTACTTCGGACATCGAGCCATAACTGATATTTTTCTACCCAAGTTTTAGAGAAAAGAATTAAATCTTGAGCAGAACCTTGTTTCAGTTCAAATTCTACCTCACAGATTTTTGCTTGATCGGTAGGTGTACGGATTTCTCCGTCATCTAAGCAGACTTCTATTTTTGAGTTTTCAAATTCAAATACATGAAAGCTTCTTTGTACATCAGTTTGAAACTGCAAGATTAATTCTGGAGCATTATTACCCAAAATATCACGTAGGACACTTTGAACAGTTTGGTTATGTTTATAAAGAGATAGATCGAGTTCAGGTTCTTCTGCGCATTTACCCAAGAAAATATCTTCTTCGATACGCTGTAAATGATTTTTGCTCGCCGCTTTAAATGTCTGTACCCAATGTTCACCTTCTTGACGTAGACGAATCGCAACGTAATTTTTCGCAAGTAGGCGGTCTGCCGTATCGTAATACTTAGCTTGTAAACGAATTTTCTGTGCTTTTTGCTTATTTAAAGTTTGTAAGACATTTTTTTTCTTAGATTCAGGAAGTTGAAATTTTAACTCTATTTCCATGATGTAACGACTCCTGATCAATGAGACTGATAAATATAAAATGAGTATAACCTGTTGATCTTAACAATTATTGTAAAGTTGTTTTAAGTTGGAAAAGGATGGTATGCAATGACTTTATTTTGAACAAAAAATGCATTAACGTGTGCTAAGCCTTATAAGATTAGGATGATCATAAAATGAATGCGCCAGCAAATTTACCTCAGCCAGTGGAATTCTCTTTGCCTATTAAAAACTACAATGAGTTTTACCGATTTTATTTAACTGAGCATCGAAATATTACGAGCCGCCGTTTGCATGTTGTAGGCAGTTCGATCGGTTTGTATTTCTGGAGTAAAGCAATCCGCCAACGCAAGGCAAAATATTTGGCTTATGGTTTATTATCTGGTTACGCTTGTGCATGGGTGGG
>NZ_DJLC01000025.1:0-6098 GCF_002434875.1 Acinetobacter sp. UBA6526
TTTAGCAAAATTTCAGTATTTGCAGTCCAAGTTTTTTCACCCGCGTTTTGTGTGTGTGAATTCTCTTGTTCTTGATCCTGTTCTTGCTCCTGTTCCTGTTCTTGGCTTCGAAGGGGGTTTGAAGGGGCTTCTAAGGGGCTATTGTTTTTAGCACTTCCGTCGCGCTTTTGAGTCATGCAAAATGCTTGCGCGTATTTATCGAAAAAGCTTGCTAGGAAAGGGTTTGAAGGTAGTGAGTCATAGTCTTTTTGTACACTCTTACAGCGGTTGTCAGCTGGCTTTAATGAGTCAGCCACTTGAAAGCGCGCCATTTCATGCACCCATACCGTTTCACTAGCCTCGTCATAGCTACAAAAACCCGCTTCACATGCACTTCGAAGCCCCTTTGAAGCCCCTTCTAAGCCCAATCCAGTTTCGTGGGCAACATATAAAAGTGGCATGTAATAAAGACCAAGCATATTTGCATGCGGGCTTGTCATTAAATACATAGCAACAATTACAGCCTCAGGGCTGCTGCGTAATTTCTTTCCAGTGGTACCCGTCCAGAAATGTGGAGACACTTTTGCATAGTCGCGCATAGTTATTCACCCTCCTTTAAAGGGGCTTTGAAGGGGCTTGTGATGGGTAACATAATCATTATTCACCCCTTACTAACTTCACTAACCCACGCTTTCCCAGCTGACGAATAATCCTTGGTGGAATAAACTCGTTGTTGATCTTGTATCGTGTACGTGACTTTTCTTTCACTTGAATTAACAAGTGTCCATCTTCCATTAGACGGCGAACTGCTATGGCTTGCCCCCCCATATGAGTAATTTCTTCAAGCATGTAAAATCTTTCTTGAGCTTCTATTGCTGCGTTCATTTTTGACAAAGGCATTGCAGCTAGTTCTATTGCTGTGTAGATTTTCACTGGCTGCTCTAACGGAATCACATTTTCAACAGGTGATTTAGAAACGGATATTTCCTGCTTTCTCTTTACTACATATTTCATGACTCACCAGCCTTGGGTTTTATGTAACCTCCAAATGAATGCACCTGATCAGCTTTTATGAGGCTGCTGACAATCTGCTGAGATAGCCATTGTGTTATTCGAAATTGGCGCGCCATAGTTTCTGAAAATTCAACTTTGGTAACTGCGGCATTATTTTCGTCATAACCTTTTGATCTTAAGTTTTGTTTCTTTCTTTCAAACATAAGATCAAGCAATCGCAATGCGTGTTCATAAAATGATTGAACCTGCTGATCTTGCTTAAACTCAGGTTGTTTTTGAAATTTGGAGTTCATGAAACCTCCTTTTGTGCATCTAAAGCTTTACTCAAATGAATCTACTCATCATTTGAATAGCTTTTGCAAAGTGGTGAAATGTTGTTTTCGAGATGTGAATCGTCACTCATGTCATCATCTAATATGATTTTATTTACACGGCGATTTTGCTGAAGTTCGACTGGTGTGGCGTGTCGTATTTCATTATCAGAAACAAGCAATTTATGGTTTTTAGACTTAATCACTCGTAAAGTGTTGGTAAAATTTCGCTGAACCTCAAACAGATCATCTGAGTGAAAGTTACGACATGCCCCAGTTAGTACAACCACATCCCCAGCTATAAAATCAGCATCAGCTGATAGTTCGAAATCTGTAGAAATCAAACAATGCTTGCATTGCTCTGCTTTAAATTCACTGCACTTGTTAGCGCATGGGTGTTTTGGTATATTCATCTTGTTCAATCTCGCTATAGATTTGGATGCCTAAAAGCCTGATGTCAGATATCAGGCTTTTTTAATTTCTAAAATTTGTGATTCGGGGTTTACCCCTACACGCCCAACTAATCCCAAACTCTCCCTTTTCTTCCTATTTTTATTAGCCCTTTCAAGCATTAAGCTAACCTCGTGGTAATCCCCCATGATTGCTTTTTCTAAAAGGATAATTGCTTGATGTGCATAATCTTTACCGCGAACATCTGCGATAAGTCGCAATCGCTCCATCATGTCTGGGAGCATCTTCAAACGAAGATCTTCTTTTTCAAGACTCATACAACCACCTGTTGCTCTACTTTTTTTCCTAAAAAGAAGTTAAACAAACCCTCATGGGTTAGTTTTTTTTCGCTGGCATCAACCATCTTTTGAATGGTGTCCATACTTGGTTTTTTACGGCCGTGAATTAAGTGAGACTCCATATATCCATAAGAAATGCTTGTTACTTCACAAAAATGGATACGTTCACTTTTCTCTAACCCACGCCAAAAATCGTAAAGAGTGAGCATAAGTACACCTATTAGGTAAATTAAATATAAATATACCTATTAGGTAAATAAAAAACAACCTGTCAGGGTATTTATTTTTTCTACCTAGCAGGTAAATTATCAAGTAATTAAAAGGTGGTAGAGTTCATCATGGCTGAATTGCAAACAATTCATGAGATAAGACTTAGTAATACTAGAAAGCTTATGAAAGACTTAGGTATAAGCAGGTCTGAATTTGCTGAAAAAATTGAAATGTCTTACAACTTGCTCAGTCAATACATTGGAAAGAACCCAACGAAGAATATTGGTGATGAAACGGCTGAAAAAATTGAACAAGCTTTCGGTAAACCTAAAGGATTTTTAGATCAATCTATTGCGCCACCAATCAATGTGCCGTCCAAAGATGAGGTCTATATATCACCTTTAAGATTCAATTCATCCGATGAAAACAAAAACACAGTAAGGATTCCTGTGCATAAAAATGTTAAAGCTTCATGTGGCAATGGAGTCACAAACTTTTTGGAAGAAATTACAGATTATCTTGATATAGATCCATATATATTGAAGCTGCTTGGTATTAAGGCTAATCCTAAGAACCTACGTGTAATTTATTCTGCTGAATACAGCATGTGGCCAACCGTAGCGCCTGATAGTCCTTTATTTGTAGATGTATCCCCTGTTGATACATCAAGCATCATCAATGGCGATGTCTATGTGTTTATTCATAGTGGTTTATTACGCATGAAGCGAATCTTTATAAGCATTGATAATGAGACGGTGCGCCTGCAAAGTGATAATCCTGATAAGAATAAATACCCAGATGAAGTTATTACCAAAGAGCAGCTTAACGAATTGAGTTTTGTTGGTCACTTAGAGTCGGCTTTAGTTAAACCATAATAAAACTGTGAACCCGACACAGTCATGACAACAGATCGGGTGGAGAAAGAAATGGTTGATAAAACTGAAATCAGTAAACCAATTGAAATCAAAGATAATTCTATTGAAAGGGTTGCTTATGATTTAATGGTTTTAATTTCCCAAGAGGAGACTTTTTACGGAAAATCCAAGTCCAAGGACGAAAATCCAAGAGAGTACTATCTTAAGTTATATAACCAATGTCATAAGACCGTTGCAAACAGATCCTTAGATGTCAATATTACTCTTGAGAGTTAAATACATAACTACCCGAAGCTTTCAATGAAATTTTTGAGAGCTTCTTTTTGTTTTTCATTCTGGACATGGATAATTACTTCATTGTCAAAACCAAATAAGTAACTTTCAATTGCTTTTACACCATTAATCGCATCTAAGGCGTTGTGACCATTTTCAACCAGATGGTTAATAGTATTAGTACGCCATTCTTTGCGGTCTTCTATAATTCTCATTTAAATAAACTCCATCCAGCCCACCCAGTGTGGGTTTTCTTTTATCTATTAAAACATAATATTTTACCTATAAAGTATAAATTAATTTATTAAATTTTACCTTGCAGGTATTTACATTATTTTACCTTGTAGGTATATTTACCTCATACACAGCAAAAAGCCCTGACAACTTCCTACGGCGATCAGGGCTTTCCACAACATGAGGTTGATTATGGAACAAAACACAATTCAAAGCAATTCAGCTTTTCAATTTGGAAAAGTTGTATTGGGTACATGGGTAACTGCAAGTCTTTTAATCGTTGGGATAGCTTCAGCTGTTTCATCTTGTGATTACCAAACAGCACATTCAAGCCAACCAACATTAGCAAACGTAAAGCCAAGCTACTACGGCGTTATGACACTAAAACTTACTTCTGACATTACAGGCGAAGCTGTTATTAATCTTGATGGTTTCCGTGTACCAGTAAAGTTTGTTTTCGATAAACATCCCGATAGCTACGGCGTACCTGGTTCAGAGTTCACTGCTGTAGACATCATTAATCTTGAGATCGGTCAAATCACTGATGCTAACGGCAACAACTATAAAGACTTCACGATCTACGACGATCACAGAAACATCAATGCACAGCTAGCTGCATACATTGAAAAGCACAAACTGGCGGAGGCGATCTGATGGAAAAGAAGCGCTTCACTACCCCATTCTGCGAGTTTATTACCCGCGATGAAAAAGGACGCTATCACGTCCGTCTTGGACCACAGACTTTTTCTACAAATTATCGCCTTACAGATATTCGTCTTGAGACCGAAAACGGCGGTACACCTGTAGATCCTGATTTGTTGAAAGCTAAGCCTTGGATACTTCGCAACTTACAGCAAGAAGTAGAGTTCCGACGCAAAAAAGAACGTGCAGAAATGTTTTCTAAAGAATGCTTTCAACGCACTCCGTACAGTGCAAACCAACGTATGTCTTATAACAACGCTAAATCTAATAAGGGGTTGTAATCATGGCTCTTAATATTATTACTTCTGATCAGCCCCTACAGGTTAATGCAATCATTACCTATATATATGCTGATCCTGGTCTTGGTAAAACCTCAATGGGATTTACTGCGGATAAAGCAGTTTCATTCGACTTTGACAAAGGTGCTCATCGTACTGGTGAGTTACGTCGCGGGGCAGTTATTCCAGTTCAAAAATGGACTGATATAGCAAATCTAACTCCACAGGATCTTGCACCTTTTAATACTGTAGTAATTGATACAGTGGGTGCAATGCTTGAGTGTATTAAGACTCACCTACTCGGTATCTCTGAAAATCGCCAAAAAGATGGAACATTAAAGCTTAAAGCCCAAGGTTCAGCCAATAATATCTTTAAGAGTTATGTTCATATGCTTATTGCAATGGGTAAAGATGTTGTTTTCATAGCCCATGCAGTTGAAAGTGAAAATGGTGATCAGACTATACATCGCCCAGATCTAGGTGGGAAAAACCGAAATGAGCTTTATCGAATAGCTGATGTCATGGGTTATTTAACCACTGTTAGAACTCAAGAAGGTAAATCAGCTCGCGTAATAAGTTTCAATCCTACCGATACTCATCATGCAAAAAATGCTGGTGCATTAGGTGGTGAAACTGGTGAAGTTTGGGTTCCAGATTTAAAAACCAGTCCAACTTTCTTGGCTGAACTCATCTCACAAGCAAAAGCCCACATCAATACCCTTACACCATCTCAATTAGCATCTGCTAAAGCTTTTGAGGAATTTGAGAACTGGAAACAAAGTTGCAATGAAGCTGAACACGCGGGTGATCTAAACCAGCTAACTGAGTCATTAGTTAAAGACCATATGTATTACCAGAACATGCGACAAGCTATGTTGCAACGCGCTAAAGCACTGAATTGCACTTTTGATAAAGAACAAAATAAATGGATTAGTCCTCCTGAATTTTTAGGCATCAGTGACGCTCAAAGAGATGAACTCCAAGATTTTATTGCTGAGCGCGGCTTGGATATCAAAAGCGTATGTGAATACCTTGGCTTAGATGCATTAACACAAATTGAAGCTTCAAAACTTGAAGCTGTAAAACAGGAAATCGACAACCTAGCTAAACAGGAATTACATGCATGAGCGCAATAATTTTAGACACTGAAACTCATGACATGAACGGCTATCCAATCGAGATAGCCCATGTTCCTGTCTACTTTGAAAATGGTGAATTAAAGGCAAATAAAGATGCTTGTTTTGATGAGTATTTTTCTTGCCCCGAACCTATAAGCTACGGCGCAATGGCTGTGCATCACATTCTTGAATCAGACATTGCTGGAAAGCCAAGCTACGAAACTTTCCGTTTACCTGATGGTATTCAATTCATTATTGGCCACAATGTTGATTACGATATTCAAGCTATAAAACTGGCCGATAAGAATATAAACGTTAAGGCAATTTGTACTTTAGCTTTGGCGCGTATGGTATG
>NZ_DJLC01000032.1:0-18160 GCF_002434875.1 Acinetobacter sp. UBA6526
GATTCCGAAGGATGATACACGTCCGCATTTAGTTGTATTACATCAGATGGGAAGTCATGGGCCTGCGTATTACAAACGCGTCCCACCGCAATACAAAGTCTTTAAACCAACCTGTGATACCAATGCGATTCAAGGTTGTTCTCGTGATGAATTATTAAATAGTTACGACAATACTTTGCTCTACACGGATTATGTTTTAGATTCTTTAATTGAAACCCTAAAGACAGCAACCCAATACGAAACAGGTTTGTGGTATTTGTCTGATCATGGTGAGTCGACAGGTGAAAGTGGCATGTATTTACATGGCGCGCCTTATGCAATTGCACCATCTCAGCAAACACATGTGCCGATGTTAATGTGGTTCTCTGATGCGTGGAAACAACAGGCACAGAAACAAATGAGTTGTTTGTCGCAACAACGTCAAAAGGAATTAAGTCAAGATAACTTATTCCCGACGATGTTGAGTTTGTTAGACGTAAAAACCAAAGTAATTGACCCTAAAAATGACATGTTAGCTACATGCTCAAATCCATAAGTGAGATGAAATCATGACCAAAATCTTGATGATCGAAGATGATTTTATGATTGCAGAGTCGACATTGACGTTATTGCGATATCATCAATTTGACGTGGAATGGGTCAATAACGGTGTAGATGGGTTAACGCTTTTATCAAAGCAAGATTTTGATTTGGTGTTACTCGATCTTGGTTTGCCATTGATGGATGGTATGCAGATTTTGCGTCAAATTCGTCAACGTAGCGCATTGCCTGTGTTGATTATTTCGGCGCGAGACCAACTGCAAAATCGTGTTGAGGGTTTAAATCAGGGAGCAGATGACTATTTGATTAAACCTTATGAGTTTGATGAATTACTTGCCCGTATCAATGCATTGTTACGCCGTGGCAATACAGCGATGACGCAGTTAAAAAATAATTCACAACTGTTAAAAAGTGGCGATTTAGTCTTGGATGTCGAACAGCATTTAGCAACTTTTAAAGGTCAGCAAATCGAGTTGTCAAATCGTGAGTGGGCGCTTCTTATTCCAATGGTAACGCATCCCAATAAGATTTTTTCCAAAGCAAATCTTGAAGATAAGTTGTATGATTTTGATAGTGAAGTCACGAGTAATACAATTGAAGTGTATGTCCACCATTTGCGTGCAAAATTAGGTAAAGACTTCATTCGTACGATTCGTGGATTAGGCTATCGACTGGGACAACCCTAAGACTTATGAAAACACCCAAGCAATATTCGCTAAAAAAACGGCTCATTTGGGGCACATCAATCTTTAGTTTATTGCTTGGATGCTTATTGATTTTTACTGCTTATAAAATTGCCTTGCATGAAGTAGATGAAATTCTTGATACGCAAATGCAATATATGGCAGAACGTTCAACAACTCAGCCTCTAACGCCCGTTGCAAGTAAGGTTGAGTTGCATCGCACCTATCATGAAGAAGACCTACTTGTCGATATCTGGGCGTATAAGGATCAAAGCCATTTATGGCATCAAACCCATTTGCTGATTCCACCTGTACAACAGGCAGGTTTCTATACTCAAGAAACACCTCAAGGCAAATGGCGCGTTTATGTTATTCCACTAAAAGATTATCAAATCCAAGTCAGTCAACAGGAGCAAGTCCGTAAAAGCTTCGCATGGGAACTTGCTGGGAGTATGTTTATTCCTTATGTGTTGCTACTACCATTTGCGATCATTATCTTGGCTTTTATTATTAGCCTGAGTCTCAAACCGCTAGATGATTTTAAAGCTGAATTACAGCAACGTGATTCGGATGGCTTAGCACCGATTGATAGTAAAGAATATCCTCAAGAACTTATCCCAACCATTGAGGAAATGAACCATCTATTCGAGCGAATTCAACATGCTCAGGCGGAACAAAAGCAGTTTATTGCAGATGCTGCGCATGAGCTTCGAACGCCAGTAACTGCATTGAATCTACAGACTAAGATTTTGATGAGTCAGTTTCCAGAACATGAGTCCTTAAAAAATCTAAGTAAAGGACTGGCACGTATTCAGCATTTGGTCACTCAACTCTTGGCTTTGGCAAAACAAGATGTCGGTTTGATGTTGATCGAGCCGAATACGCTATTTCGTTTGAATGATGTTGCGTTGAACTGTGTTGAGCAACTGGTCAATCTCGCTATGCAGAAAGAAATTGATCTTGGCTTTGAACGAAATGATGTGATTGAGATGCAAAGTCTTGAGTCGACGGTACATTCAATCATTTTCAATCTGATTGATAATGCAATCAAATACACGCCAAGTCAGGGCATCATTAACATTTCAGTTTATAACGAGAATGAGGATTATGCTTGTATTCAAATCGAAGACAGTGGTTCAGGAATTGCCCCAGAAAACTATGACAAAGTTTTAAAGCGCTTTTACCGTGTTCATCATCATCTTGAAGTGGGCAGTGGTTTAGGGCTTTCTATTGTTGATAAAGCGACTCAGCGACTCGGTGGAACGTTGCAATTGGGACGTAGTATTGATTTGGGCGGATTGTTAGTGACGGTTCGCTTGCCTAAAAAGCTTGAGCGTCACGGATAAGCTGCTAGCAAGTTAATATGTGATCATCATTTAACTTCGCCATGTTCTCTTAAATAGCGTAAAAACAGCACGCATTTTTGGATGCGTTTGCCATCATTGCCAACACGACTGACATTTAAACGTAAAACCCAATTTAAGCGCTTACCCACTTTGCAAACGTCTTTATAGACTTGCGGCTCTGCGAGTAATGCTTGATATAGAATTTGACTGGCTTCAGAAAGCTGTTCAAACTCGAAGTGATAAGCAGTAGAGAAAATATACAACAACCAATCACGAACATAGCAATCATGTAGGCTTAGCACAGATGCTGGATCTGTTTCAAAATCAATAAAACTAAAATGAGTATCTTTGTCTACCAGAATGTTGCGAGCAAAAGCTTCACTTAAATATCCACCTTGCAAATGTACATGCTGGATCGCTTGAATCGCTTGAGTAAACAAGTTTAATTTGGCTGCAATATCATCTTTGCAACGTGCCAAGGATTGGTCTAATTGCTTTACCTTACTTTGACGTTGCGAACCAAGATCTTCTAAGAGTATGCCTTTTTTGGAAAGCGCAAGAACATTTGGGGTTGATAGTCCCAATGCTTTGAGTTGTTGGATACGATTGTATTCACATTGAATCGCTGCCGAACCACCTTGATTCGGAACAGGCATGATTGCACCCAAGTTAAAAATTTTGGCCAACCATTTTAGAGGGGTATATAACCACAAACCATGACGTTCAGATGCTTTCTTTAACCACACTTTGCCAGAGTCTAAGGTGTAAGCTTTAATTGATTCTTGCTGAGTAACTAAAGCGGTTTCTAGAAATTCTTGAAAGTCATCCATTCGCAACAAACTATACCTAAGTGATTATAACCGTTCCATTAGGAGGTCACTTTACCACATCAAGCTTAGATTGAGGTATGGAAATGGTCGTACTATTTGCAAGATGGCGTTTGTAGGTGATTGCATAAACAACAAAGTTAATTGCAAGGCAGATCCATCCCGTCCAAAGATTATGACTTAAGAAATGCGCACCACGCATCATTTGTGCCCATCCCATTGCAAAGCCTAAAATGACACTCGCAAATAAGTAAAACCATGCACGACCTTTTTGATCGAATCGATAAACGAAATAGCCTGTAATGAGTGCAAAGCCAGTACTTGCATGCCCACCCGGAAAACAATGACCTGAGGTAGCCGAAAAATCCCATACAAATCCTGTCGCAGTTTCATGTGTCATTGCCCAAGGGCAGGCGTGAGCCGAATGCGCTTTCATAAAACCAACGATACAAGTACATAGCATGCTGACCCAAAACATATAGCCATATTGCCAACGTTTCGCTTTGAATTTTTCGACTTTAAAAGACAGTGCCCATAAAATAAAAAAGGTCACATACACAACGGTAATGATCTGTTTTACATAGCTATGATTTAGCTTTGCCAAATACCAATCACCTTTGAGCGCAAAGTCTCCAAACGTACCGACCCACGGTTGGATGAGATATAAGTCAATTGATCCACCCACAGGAAAAACCCAGAGTAAAATGAAAAAACTAATTAGCAGAAGAAAACTCATCTGTATAAAAAAAGGTGTTTTCAGGTGCATAGGCGGCACAATTCAAATGAAGACAATATATTTTTTATTAAACTGTTCTAATCTTAAGCATCTCTTAAATAAGCATAAAAAAAGCGGCTTTTTAGCCGCTTTAAATTACTGAAAAATTAGAACATAGACTCTTCGGAGTTGGCTGAAATTTTATGAATGGAAAGGTCAGCACCACGATATTCATCCTCTTGAGAAAGACGGATACCTAAAGTTGCTTTCAAGATGCCATACACCACAAAGCCACCGACAAGTGCAATCGCAATTCCTAAACCTGTACCTATGATTTGAGACATAAGTGAAACCCCACCTAAACCTCCAAGCATTTCTTGACCAAAAATACCCGCAGCGATACCACCAAATGCACCACATACGCCATGTAATGGCCATACACCAAGTACATCATCCACTTTTAATTTATTTTGTGTATAAGTGAATAGGTAAACAAATAGTGCACCCGCAACGCCACCAATCAATAATGCACCAATTGGATGCACAATATCTGAGCCTGCGCAGATTGCAACTAAGCCAGCCAATGGACCATTGTGTAAGAAACCAGGGTCATTTTTGCCCATAAAGTTCGCTGCTAAAGTACCGCCGACCATTGCCATTAAAGAGTTGATTGCCACCAATCCCGAAATCGCTTCTACACGTTGCGCACTCATTACATTAAAGCCAAACCAACCTACAATCAGAATCCATGAACCTAAAGCGAGAAATGGAATTGATGAGGGTGGATGCGCGCTGACGCGACCATCTTTCTTATAACGACCATGACGAGCACCGAGTAAAATCACGGCTGCTAAAGCAATCCATCCACCCATTGCATGTACAACGACAGAGCCAGCAAAGTCATGGAAACTTGCGCCGAATGTGCTTTCTAACCATGTTTGTACACCGTAGTTACCGTTCCAGATCATGCCTTCATAGAATGGATAAATCAGTGCAACTAACAGCAAGGTTGCGATAGCTTGTGGACGCATTTTCGCGCGTTCAGCAATGCCTCCCGAAACGATGGCAGGGATCGCAGCAGCAAATGTCAACAAGAAGAAGCAGCGCATCAAGTTATAGCCATGATCTTCTGCGAGGACAGCCCCCATATGGAAAAAATTTTGTCCGTATGCAATCCAATAACCCACAAAGAAGTATGCGATTGCTGAAATCGCAAAGTCTGTGAGGATTTTGCTGAGAGCATTGACTTGGTTTTTATGGCGTACTGTGCCAAGTTCCAAGAATGCAAAGCCAGCATGCATTGCCAATACCAGTACTGCACCGAGCAGTAAGAAAAATAAATCTACGTTTTGCATAGTGGTGCTCAAAAAAAGTGCTAAATCTGGTCTTGGTGTAAATGTTTGATTCGTTTTTTGCACCAAAATAGATTTAGTAAATCTAAAAACTCAAGTTATACGAATACAACTCAATTTAATGGAAATTATTATGCAAAAAACGCACCAATTTAGAATTTAATTGTGAGTTTTGGTGAAAAGTGGTGCATTTTGCTTAAAAATAGCACAGCTTTATGGATATTGTAGAGCTAAAAAAGAAAACGGTCGTTATCCTTGTCTGAACCTTGATAAGAATGCCATTCGCCGTGCAGGCCAATGTTTATATCGGGCGAAACAGCAGGCACGTAATCGAGTGATTTCTTTAATTACAGATGCTACGTATTGTCTTGCTTAGTTGCTCCTTTGCTTTTTCAGGTCGATTTGCTCAACTGTTAAAAGGACAGAGCGCTACTTTTAGCCTTTGATTATTGCTACACTTTTTCTTTTCAGGTAGATGTGTGATGTCATTTGATCTTAAAGTTAGCGTACAGCAAAGGGCAGAACAGTCACCACAGCAGAAAAAACTTAATCGCCTGATTGATAAAATTGAACAGCAAAAAATCAGCCTCGCCAAATGGCAAAATGCGCAAGCTGAAATTCAACAACACACACGACAAAAACTCCTACCTGTCTATAACGAACTGCATGCTATTCTATTTCAGCAGTTGCAACAGCTTTGGGATATTTTGCACAGTCACGAATTTTCTAAAGCCGATATGCAGCAGCTGGATGAAAGCATTGACCAGCGTGCGCGCATGTTGAAACATTCCAAAATGCTCTCCAACGAACAGCAGCAACAAGTCGAGCAGATCTATAGCTTTTATCAGCAACATGCGCAGCAGTCTGTGAAGAAACCTAAAAAAGTAAATCCACTAAAAGTCGATCAGCCTCAAAGTAATGAGCAAGATGAATTGTTTGAAGATGACTTTGAGCAGTATACTGCCGAGCAGCAACAGGTGCGTGAACAAGCCAAACAGCAAAGACAGCAACAAAAGCGAGAACAAGCGGAGCAGATGGCAGCGCTGTCGCTGAAAAAAG
The DNA here is from genome assembly GCF_002434875.1 of Acinetobacter sp. UBA6526. Lineage (NCBI taxonomy): Bacteria > Pseudomonadati > Pseudomonadota > Gammaproteobacteria > Moraxellales > Moraxellaceae > Acinetobacter > Acinetobacter sp. UBA6526. The sequence goes on from NZ_DJLC01000032.1 coordinate 6,523, forward strand.
TCTATTTAAAAGTTGCGGCAATGATTCATCCTGACCGTGAACAAGACGAGTCTAAAAAAGCAGAAAAAACAGAGTTGTTTCAACAAGCCAGTCAGGCGTATGAGCAGCAGGATTTGTTTTATTTACTGAAAATGCAGTTACAGCTTGAACAAAATAAAGGTGTTGGCTCGAAAGCGTTATCTGCGGAGCAAGTGATGTTTTATAAACTGGCTTTGGATGCACAAAGTCAGCAGCTTGAATGCCAAATTGATGAGATTTTGGATTCTTTTCAGTTGTCGAAGAAAGTGAAAGCGGAGCATGTGCATATGAGTGATGTGTATAAAGCCATAGATGCGGACTGCGCTGAGTTAAAGCAGCAGTTGAAGTGGGAAAAAGAGCGTTTAAAGCATATGAAAAAGGTGAGTGGGGTAGAGATGTTGTTGGGGCATGGGGCACTGTAACCTCTCCCTAGCCCTCTCCTGAAAGGAGAGGGAACATCATTGCGTATCGAATAACTATTAAATTCACAAAGGATGCTCCCTCTCCCTTTGGGAGAGGGTTGGGGTGAGGGTAGTCAAAATGGAAAATAAAAAATGAAATTAGACCCACAATTATTAGAATTCGCCAAAACTATGAGGAGCAATGCCACATATGCAGAACACTTCATGTGGTAACTTTTACGTGCTAAACGATTTATGAACTAAAGATCTGATAGAAAAAATCTTGCATATAAAAAACGGTCATTAATCGTGTCACGTCAAATATGTATAGAAAGGAATAAATAGTTTATTAGCAGATAATACCTTCTAAAACAATATCTTTTGTAGTATTGTGCTGAAAAATTAGAGTCGTAGAAGAAGAGGGGAAAATGGAACTAATTCGTACAGAGGGTGAAAGTCAATCTACAGGTATTGTAACTAAAAGAGGGCACAGAGTTACAGCTGAGGCGGTACAGGATATTTTTCTGCAATTTACAGCTCCGAAAACTTCTTTAGGTAAATCATATAACAAAAATTTAGAAATTAATTACGAAGAAATACAGCATCTGAACTCCATGATTTTGCAGCTTTTGCAAAGAGAACATTTGTTGGGTGTAAATTGTTCAGTTGTGGTTATTCATATGGACAAAACGCGCATAGTATTCGATTCATTTAAACAATTTAATGAATATGCGACGGGTACAAGTAGTCCTACTCATAAAGTAGTATTAGTTTATAAATATGCAATTGAATATTCGGGAAATAAAGAAATTCAAAATTATGAAGTAACAATTGAATTACTCAATAAATTATCCGCATATGAAGAGCTAAAATCAGATCAACTTCCATCTGCTATGAAGGCATTATTAATAAGAGTTATGCCAGTAGTTGAAATTCATATTAAATATGAGGATTATTTAAAAGCAAAAGTTATTTTGGATGGTGTTGATGACTGGGTAAATGGTTGTCCTCATAATAGTAATGGTATTAATACATTTATTAGATTTTTGCAAAATAATTCTTCAACTCTACCTAGTATATTTGCCACTTTTAGTGTTCTATTTATTGTTAATTACTTGTCAAATAATATAAATAACTTAATCGAGCTTAATGCTAATATTCGAGATATTTTTGTGTTAGCAGTACAATGCTTAGGTATCTCATTTATCATTGTTAAAATTGCTAAGGGTGTTGGAGATATAGTTGAGAATTTTTTAGACTTCTATCCTTTTTTATCATTTATTAATATTAATAAAGGGGATAGTAATCTCATTAATAATAGGAAGAAAAATATCTCTGCCGTAATTATAAAGATAATTGTTACGATATTACTTGGTGCTTTGGGAAGCTATGTTATGGCTGTAGTTTGTGGTCTCTTTCCATCATTATTGCCAAGTATAAAGGGCTGAATAATCAGCCCTTTATACAATAATTTAGATTAAATTACCAATAAATTAAAGCGCTGTAATCTATCCATATTCGCTTTAATCTTCGCTAACTGGTCAGCAAACTCAGCTAATTTCGCTTTTTTACCTTCAACCACACTCGCAGGTGCTTTCGCCACATACCCTTCACTTGCAAGTTTAGTTGCAATCTGGTAATGCTGTTTTTCTTTTATATGAGTTTTTTACGATCAGTTTTTAATTAAAAATTAATATATATTAGATAAATACAGTCTTTTCTATCAAATGATGTAGTTTCATCAACTATTATGAGATTATCCTTTAGTTCTTTTGATAGATTAATATAATGTTGGTTGGCTACTCTTACTGATTGATTTTCAAGAAAAACCATAAATTTAAAATATTCTGTAGTGTTGAATTTTGACTTAGTCTTACCATAAAGTAGGTTGTTTAAGTCTTTAGTTATACCATTTCGTTGAGCAGACCCATATTTTGTCCCACCATTAATTGGAATATTACACTTAACTTCAGCTATCAATTTTATAATTTCATTTGAAACAAGATCATAACCATTGGTACTAGGTTTTGTGGATAAAATTTCATCGGTTATTTTTTGTTTTGACTCTTGAGAAAGATGAAACTTTTTTGAAATCCAATTAACAAATGAAATTGTTATTTTCATGGTTAATAGGTTGTTGATATCAGAGAGAGCCATTTTCAAAGAAATTATTTTATCACTATCAAGACGACTATAATAATCATCTTCTGGAAGAGAAAATTGTGTGATAAAAAAATTATTTAATCTACTTTTAAGTTCTTCTTCACGATGATATTTCATAAAAATAAAGGGCTGAATAATCAGCCCTTTATATTACAGATTAAATTGTAGTCTTTAAAGAATTAAAGCGCTGCAATCTGATCCATATTCGCTTTAATCTTCGCTAATTGGTCAGCAAACTCAGCCAATTTCGCTTTTTCACCTTCAACCACAGCCGCAGGTGCTTTTGCCACAAAACCTTCATTGCCCAATTTAGTTGCAATTTGGTCATGCTGCTTTTGCACTTTGTCCAAGTCTTTTTGTAGGCGACCGAGTTCCGCTTTCGGGTCAATTAAACCTTTCATTGGAACAAATACAGACACATGACCCACAACAGAAGACGATGATAATGGTGGTTGCTCAGCATCAGCAAGGAAAGTAATGCTTTCAACTTTCGCTAAAGCTTTAAACAACGCTTCAATACGCGTGATCTGTGCTTTTTCAGCTTCAGTGGTGTTTTGAAGCAGAACTGGCAACAAACGTGCATTACCTAAGCCCATTTCACCACGGATATTACGCACCGCACCAATCAAACCTTGTAACCACTGCATGTCCGCTTCAGCTTGTTCATTAATTTTCTCTTGAGCAGGCACAGGGTATGCCGCAGTCATAATGGTTTCGCCTTGAATACCGAGCATTGGCGCAAGGGTTTGCCAAATTTCTTCAGTCAAGTACGGCATAATTGGGTGAGCCAAACGTAAAGATGCTTCCATCACCGCTAACAACACACGACGAACTTCCGCTTTACGCTCTTCAGACACGTCTGCATCGTTTAATACTGGCTTGGTCAATTCAACATACCAATCGCAGTATTCATTCCAAATAAAGTCATAAATCGCTTGTGCAGCCAAGTCTAAACGATAAGTTGCAAAGGCTTGTTGAACCGCAGCTTCCGCTTTTTGTAAACGGCTCATGATCCATTGCTCAGGCAATTCCCAAAGATCAGGACGCGCGGTTTGACCAACCGTTTGACCTTCAACATTCATCAATACAAAACGGGTGGCGTTCCAAATCTTGTTACAGAAGTTACGGTAACCTTCAACACGCTTCATATCGAACTTGATGTCACGACCTGTGTTAGCAAGCGCACAGAAGGTGAAACGCACAGCATCTGTACCGTAAGCCTGAATACCTTCTGGGAATTCTTTACGCGTGGATTTTTCAATTTTCGCTGCTTGTTTCGGGTTCATCAAACCAGTGGTACGTTTTTGTACCAAGGTTTCAAGATCTACACCATCAATCAAGTCGAGTGGGTCAAGTACGTTACCTTTCGACTTAGACATCTTCTGACCTTCGCCATCACGGACTAAACCGTGTACATACACAGTTTTGAACGGAACTTGTGGCGTGCCATCTTCATTCTTCATGAAGTGCATGGTCATCATGATCATGCGCGCGACCCAGAAGAAGATAATGTCAAAACCTGTCACCAACACATCAGTCGGGTGGAAGGTATTGAGGAAATAGTTTTCCGCATCTTTGGCTTTGTCGCCAGTCCAACCTAAAGTTGAGAACGTCCAAAGCGCAGATGAGAACCATGTATCCAGTACGTCTTCATCTTGGTTCAATGCAACATCAGCAGGGATGTTGTTGTTGGCACGTACTTCTGCTTCGTCACGACCCACGAAGACATTGCCTTCGGCATCGTACCAAGCTGGAATACGGTGACCCCACCAAAGCTGACGTGAAATACACCAGTCTTGAATGTTGTTCATCCATGCCATGTACATGTTGCTGTACTGCTCAGGTACGAATTTGATGTCACCATCTTTTACCGCTTTAATAGCTGGCTCAGCAAGTGGTGCAATTTTCACATACCATTGATCTGTCAATAATGGCTCAACGATCACACCTGAACGGTCACCGCGAGGTGGTTTCAAGGTATACGGTTGAATTTGGTCTAACCAGCCTTCCACTTCAGCTTGTTCAACCAGTTTTTTACGTGCAGCAAAACGCTCTAAACCAATATAGTCTGCTGGCGCAGCGATGGTTTTAGAAATTTGTTCGCCAGCTTTGGCGATGTATTCAAACTCAGCCAATACTTCTGCATTTTTATTGAAGATATTGATGATTGGCAATTCACAACGCTTACCCACTTCATAGTCATTGAAGTCGTGCGCAGGGGTGATTTTTACACAGCCCGTACCAAACTCTTTATCGACATATTCGTCTTTAACAATTGGAACAGCACGGCCTGTAATTGGCAGAATAATGTTCTGACCGACAAGGTGCGTATAACGTTCATCATCGAGCGCCACTGCAACGGCTGTATCGCCCAGTAATGTTTCAGGACGTGTGGTTGCCACCACGATGTGATCTTTACCATCGTGTGTGCGGAGTGATTTGTCTTCAAAGAAATATTTGAAGTGCCACAATGAACCTGCTTCTTCTTTATCTGACTCAACTTCAAGGTCAGAAAGCGCAGTTTGCAGTTTTGGGTCCCAGTTTACGAGGCGTTTACCACGGTAAATCAAACCATCTTCGTGTAGCTTAACGAAAACTTCTTTTACTGCATTGGATAAACCTTCATCCATAGTAAAGCGTTCACGAGACCAATCCACAGAAGAACCTAAGCGACGGATTTGACGCGTAATCGTACCGCCAGATTGTTCTTTCCATTCCCAGATTTTTTCAATGAACTTTTCACGCCCCATGTCATGACGGCTAATGTTTTGCGCGCCCAACTGACGTTCAACCACCATCTGGGTTGCAATACCCGCGTGGTCTGTACCCGGTTGCCATAAGGTATTTTTACCTGACATGCGGTTATAGCGGGTGAGAGCATCCATGATGGCATTGTTAAAACCATGCCCCATGTGCAAACTACCCGTGACGTTTGGTGGTGGAATCATAATACAAAATGAATCACCTTGACCTGATGGCTTAAAGTAGCCTTTGTCTTCCCAGATTTGATACCACTTTTTTTCGATCTCAGTTGGATCGTAGGTTGTTGCAATATTTTGAGCAGATTGAGCGTCGGTCATAATACAGAAGATTAAAAATGAATAAAAAATTGGATCTATTGTAGCAAAAATTCTATCAATTTTTTCATCTAAAAAACCCGACGAAATGCGTTGGTTTTTTATGTGAAAAAAGCTAAATTTATGTCTATTGGATCACATATTTAATAAATGTAGATGCATAAAACAACAAAATAAAAATGCGAAAATTAAAAAAAGGATGCTTCTTATGAGTTATTCAATTCTTTTGAAAATTAATGAAGTGACACATGGACAGTTTGAGACGATCCGCCAACAGTTGAATTCAGGGACTCAAGAAAGCCAGTCACGCATTTTGGGTGAAGTACTATCAGAAATTGCCTGTGATATCGTTGAGCAAGTATTTTCAGTGCTGCTGATTCAAAATCGCCAACCAACCTATCTCACACAAAAGAGTGCCGCTGAATCCGAAAAAGTGATTCAGCAGATTATTGGCGCGGTTCGAAAATATATGCCGTGGTCGATTGCATTATTTGGCAATGAACGTTTATGTTCTTTTGTGAATTATTTTTCAGATATGATCAAATATCACGATGAACAAGTGTATGTGTCATATCCAATTGATCGAAACTTAGTTCAACAGGCTCATGCATTGGTCAATAAGTTAAAAAACAATGAGATTCAAGATATGGTGGATGTGTTCCAAACGTTGATTGAAATTGTTGATCTTGGGGTGACAAGTCTTATCCGTGAGCCTAAAAAATGTTTGAATTTCAATACGGTGGTCGATAAGACTTTAAATGGTGTGATTAATATGACCGCGCATTTGAGCTATAAGCGTTTAGAGAAAATGGGCAATCAGGTGGATTCAAATGCAGCGACTGATTGTGTGAATCATTTTTTGGCATTTATGCATGTTGATACTGAATAGAATATGTTAAATTCGGGGTGCAGAAAGCCAAAAATGATACAAAAACAGATTGATGGATAAAAAGGGGCTGATAAAAAAGCCTCTTTTTTATGGATCTAAAAATTAGGGTTAAGAAAATGAACACCGCCGTTTTTTTGAATATTCATGCGGATACATACGCAAGATTTGCGCATATTCGAACGCAGTTAATGCAAGGAAGTAAAGATAGTCAGGCCAATGCTTTGGGGAGTGTATTGTCCGAAATGGCTTGTGAGGTCATCGAACAAGTTTTTATCGTGCTATTACAAGAAAATCAGCACTATTCACAAACGGGTGAATCTGAAAAAGTGATTCAACAAATCTTAGAAGCGGTGCGTAAATATATGCCGTGGTCAGTCTCATTTTTTAGCAATGATCGTTTAGTACCGCTTGTTGAATACTTGTCTAAGACACTGCAAATTGAGGATGAAACTATTTACATGACTTATCCGATTGATCAGAAATTGGCTCAAAAGGTAGAAACATCAAGTCAAAAGCTAGCTGCTGGTGATCAACAAGAAATCTCAAATGCATTACGACTGTTAACAGAAGTGATTGATGTGGGTGTGACACACTTAATTCGTGAACCTAAAAAATGTTTAAAGTTCAATTTTGTGGTTGATAAAACGTTAAATGGCGTGATTACGATGACGACACATTTAGGATATAAGCGTTTAGAGAAATTAGGCACTCAACTCGATCATCAAGTTGCATCAACTTATATTGATTATTTCCTTAAGTTTATGCGTCATCAAGCATAGAGGGAACAGGTTATGGCAAAGCTAAAAAGTCTTGAAAACAAAGTGGTATGGATCACTGGGGCATCTTCGGGTTTGGGTAAAGCCTTGGCGCGTGAATGTGCCTTGCAAGGTGCACAAGTTGTACTGACATCTCGCCGTTATGATGAGTTAGAGGCTGTTCGAGTGGGCTTACTCAAGCCTGAGCAGCATCTTTCAATTGCTGCTGACATTACCGATGAAGCTCAAGTCCGCCATGCACATGAGCAAGTTTTAGCATGTAAAGGCCGTGTGGATTGGTTAATTAATAATGCTGGTTTGAGTCAGCGTGCTTTGATTCAAGACACGACCATGCAAACTGAACGTGCCATCATGGAAGTTGATTATTTCTCACAAGTTTTCTTTACTAAAACAGTTTTGCCAACTTTTCTTAAACAAAAATCTGGTCGAGTGGTCTTTGTTTCAAGTGTAGCAGGGTTGTTAGGCACTCAGTATCGCGCAAGTTATTCTGCTGCAAAGGCAGCGATTCATATGTGGGCGAACAGTTTACGTGCTGAGGTTGCCAAAGACGGTGTTGAGGTTTCTGTGGTTTTCCCTGGTTTTGTGAAAACCAATGTTTCTTTTAATGCCTTAAATGGTGAGGGGAAGCCGCAAGGTCATCAAGATGAAGCAATTGAAAATGGTTTAGATGCAGGTGTATTTGCTGAACGTGTGGTCGAATCGTTGATGGCAGGCGAGGAATATATTGTTGTTGGTGGGAAAAAGGAACAACTCGGTGTTTTAGTCTCTCGCTTATCGCCAAGCTTGTTGTATAAAATGATTCGTAAAACACGAGTTAAATGATAGTGAACATCCGTAAGAAAGCCGTTTTTAATTGGAGCGGTGGTAAAGATTCTGCTTTAGCACTACATACTGTATTAGAGCAAAATGAGTTTGAAGTTGTTGCTTTACTAACAACGGTGAATGAAGAAACAGAATTATCATCAATGCATGCGATCCCGCATGCATTGCTTGAGAAGCAAGCCGAAAGTATTGGTATCCCACTTTATCCTGTATTTCTTCCAAAAAATCTTCCTGCTTATGAACAACGCATGTTAGACGCGGCTAATCATTTTAAAGCCCTAGGCGTTGAGCACTTTATCTTTGGTGATATTTATCTGTCTGATGTACGCAAATATCGAGAAGATCGTCTACATCCTCTCGGTATTAAAGTTGTTGAACCAATCTGGAATTTAAATTCGGCAGAAGTGATGCAAAGCTTTTGGGATTCGGGAATTAAAACCAAAATCATCGTAACGGATGCCAGTAAATTAGATGCGTCTTTTATCGGACAAGATATTGATGCTGAACTTGTTGCAAGAATGCCTAGTGACGTCGATGTCTGTGGTGAAAATGGTGAATACCACACTTTGGCTTATGCAGGTGCTTTATTTAAAAAGCCTGTTGAGTTTGAAATTACTGAGACGCGGAAAATGTCTTATGACTTTAAACTTGATAATGGTGAGGAAAAAACCTATCACTATTGGCAAGCAATTTTTGCCGACTAGCGTTTTTGTCCTGTTATTTTCGATATGACAGGACAAATTTTTAATGATGATTGACGATCGCCGTTCCATAAGCAAATACTTCGACCATACCGCCTTGCATGCCTAACTCTGTGGTACTCATCCGAACACCCATAATATGATTTGCACCTATTCGATCTGCTTCCTGCTTGAGGCGAAGCATTGCTTCACGACGTGCGCGTTCAACCACACTTTCATAACTGGTCAGGCGACCGCCGAAAAAGTTTTGAATATTGGCAAGTATATATTTAAAGTAATCGTGAGAAATAACGACGTTGCTACTGACCATTTGCCCATGCGCTACGGTTTGCACAAAGCGATTGGTATCAACTCGAATATGTGCAAACTGCTTTTCTTTTTCATCCAATTCACGGAGGTGTTTTTGTTCGATATGACGACCAAACCCCCAACCCACTGAAAAAAGAATTAGAAACAGGGCAATCTGAAAAATTAATCCATCCATATGTTTGCCTACGCACCAAATGGATCGGGGAGTTTAGGTGTAACAGGCTGAACGACAACTGCTGTGCCATAAACAAAAAGTTCAGATGCGCCCTGCGCAATATTTGAGGTAGAGAAACGAATCCCTACGATCGCATTTGCACCTAAAGCACGTGCTTTATCAATCATCCGTTGGGTTGCTTCTTGGCGAGATTCTTCCAATAGTTCGGTATAGCCAGTGAGTTCGCCACCGACAATATTTTTAAGACCTGCCATGAGATCACGACCAACGTGTTTACTACGAACGGTACTGCCGTATACCACATCAAATTGACGCAAAATTTCATGTCCAGGAACGGACTCTAAACTACTTAATAACATTGTATTTTCTAATCATTAAAACGTCGTATTGAAGATAAGAAATATTCGCAATTGTTGCAATAAAAAAAGCTCACCGAAGTGAGCTTTTTTGTGCGCAAAAGTTGATAGTTATTTTGCGTAATGCTTTTCTGAACTAGATGGTTGGTGCGCTACAGTTTCACTGCTTGTCGCTTTCACACCGCCACCAAGTGTTTTGTATAGTTCAACTTGGTTGTTCAAGTCTGCTTGTTGTAATAACAATAGACCTTGTTCAGCTGAGTAAGCAGAACGTTGAGCATCCAATACGGTTAAATAACTATCAATACCTGCACGGAAACGCGCATTTGATAATTTATAGGTTGTATTGGTTGCATCAACTAAACGGCGTTGGGCGGTCAAACGATCACCGATGTTTGCGCGTGTAGCTAAAGCATCGTTCACTTCGCGGAACGCTGATTGAACTGACTTCTCATAATTCGCTAATGCAATCTTCTGATCTGTCTCAGAGATTTTTACATTCGCGCGGCGAGTGCCCCAATCAAAGATTGGCATATTGATGCTTGGTCCAATAGACCATAAACCATTTGCTGATTTAAACAAATCACTCAGGTCTGTTGATGCATAGCCTGCTGAACCAGTAAGGCTAATAGTTGGGAATAACTGAGCTTTAGCAGCACCGATATTCGCACCAGCCGCACTTAACTGATATTCAGCAACTTTGACATCAGGACGGTTGTTTAACAAATCACTTGGTAAGCCCGCCGTTAACACACCTTTTTGTGTGATACGAGCAACTTGTTGGCTCGGCAATAAGTTGTTTGGAACTGATTGACCAACCAATAAATTCAACAAGTTTTGAGCTTGAGCGATTTGTGTTTTGTAATTTGCAACATCATTACGTGCAGTTTCAACTGAAATCTGTGCCTGACGAACAGGGATTTCACTATCAATACCCACATCGAAACGTTTTTTGTTTAAGTTAAACGAGTCTAATTGAGCTTTTAATGTCTGATCTGCCAGTTTAAGTTGTGCACTGGCAAATGAATAATTTAACCAAGCTTGAGTAACTTGACCAATTAGACTGATTTGCGTTGCATCACGCGAACTTTGAGTAGCTAAGTAGTTGTCCAATGCAGCATCTTTTAAGCTGCGAACACGACCCCAAAAATCTAACTCATAAGAAGTTAAGCCTAAGCCCACTTGGTAAGTTGAGTAAGGGTTATTAGGGTCACGGCTAGGGGTGACTTGACGAACCGCACTACCACTTGCCCCAATGGTTGGCAACTGATTGTTTTCCGAGATTTGGTATTGTTGTTGCGCTTTTTGAATATTCAACGCAGCAGTACGCAAATCACGGTTGTTGGCAAGCGCCATATCAATCACTTGTAGCAGGCGAGGGTCAGCAAAGAAATCTTTGTAACCTTGTTCTGCGATTGATGTTCCAGAAGCATTACTATACGACGCATAGCCTTCAGGAATATCTGTGTTCACAACAGGCTCTGGCCCGCGCATGCTTTGGCAGGCAGCCAAAGAAAGCGCGAGTGCAGAAATTGCGATGCCACGACTAGAAATAGACCATACAGTTTGCATCACGATTAATGCTCCTGAGTATTTAAAGTTTTAGGTTTGTACTTAAAGATACTACGAATCCACACGAAGAACACAGGGATGAAGAAGATACCTAAAAGTGTTGAAGAAATTACACCACCAAGTACACCATAACCAACTGAGTGTTGGCTACCAGCACCAGCACCGCTTGCAAGAGCTAATGGTAATACACCGAAACCAAATGCAAGTGTTGTCATGATAATTGGACGTAAACGCATTTTTGCAGCATGTAACGTTGCTTCAAACAGGTCTTCACCTTTTTCTTGCAACTCTTTTGCAAATTCTACGATCAAAATCGCATTTTTCGCAGACAAACCAATTACTGCAACAATCGCGACTTGGAAGTAGATGTTAAAGGATA
>NZ_DJLC01000102.1:0-9244 GCF_002434875.1 Acinetobacter sp. UBA6526
TAAAACCTGTATCAGTTAAATCAGCATCGAACTGGCTCAAACTAAAGGCTTCTGTTTGAATCGCAGCAGCATGGCTCAATAACGCTTCAGCTGTCGCCGCAAACCCTGATGGGCCACATGCATAAACAGTTGTGTTATCTAAGTTTTCAAGTTGATCTATATGCGCTTGATTCAAACGTTGATCTTGGGCTTGAGTATAAAAAACCTGATAGCTAAAATTAGGAAAATTTTCTGTAATTTCAGTCAAATAATCGACATAAGCAGCATCTTCATTGGTTTTAACCCAGTACATGAGTTTGACCGTTGTTGTTTTAAGTTGCTTTGACTGGCTCAAACCTTCAACTAAACTCAACATCGGTGTAATACCACTTCCCGCTGCAAGCAATAACAAATGAGGGGTTTGAATATGTTGTTGCATATCCCCGTAAGGTTGACCCAAACGTAAAATATTTCCAACTTGACTCTGCTCGACCAACCATGAACTGACCACACCTTGGTCTACTTTTTTCACAGTTAAGCACAGATGATCATGATCTAACTGCATCATGCTATAGGTGCGCTCATAATGGCGACCAGCAATCTCTACAGTGACAGGATGATGTTGCCCTGCTACGCCATGTTTAACATGCCGATTGCATTGCAAAATAAGACTAACCGTATCTTTTGCCACAATTTGTTTTTTTACGATTTTGGCAAGTGGCTGATTTACAGACCATAATGGATTAATTTTCTGTAACCAAAAATTGGTGTCATGACTATTCATTACGCTTTGAGCTAATGAATTGAATAGAGAAATTCTCTTTTCGACTGCTTGCATGAGCGATAACTCTGATCGTTTTTTAATTATTATACATATGTATATATATTTGTATATACACTCGTATAAAAATTTACATTTCACAAGTTCATCGACTACAGCTATAATCCCGACTAGCTTACTTATATTTTGAAAACAATGGTTCATTCTTCTTTTTTACCGCTCGGCTCAGACACATTAAATGAACAAGATGTCATCGCGATGAAAACACCTGTACGTTCAGTTGGCAGAAAAGCAACAATTACGAAAGAAGAGTTATTCCAAGCAACTTTAAATCTAATTGGCCCGCAAAAAAGCATTGCTTCATTGAGCTTACGTGAAATTGCACGTGAAGCTGGTATTGCTCCAAATAGCTTTTATCGTCATTTCAAAGATATTGATGAACTAGCCATTGCTTTGATTGATCGTTCTGGTTTAGTGCTACGTAAAATTATTCGCGAAGCACGCTTACAGGCATCAATGCAGCACAGTATTATCCGCAGCTCAGTTGAAGTATTTATTCAACAACTTGATGCAGATGAAGGAAATTTAAGTTTATTGCTTCGTGAAGGCTACACAGGTTCAACCTCGTACAAAGCTGCGGTTGATCGTCAACTTAATTTCTTTCAACAAGAACTCCAAGAAGATTTAATTCGTTTAGAACAAATGAATGATAGCAAAATCAGCCATGCTGACCTTGTTGCCAAAGCAATTACGCAACTTGTATTCAACATGGGCGCACGCGTTATTGATATTCCTTCTGAGCAACGCATGGAAGTTGCGGAACAAACCATGATTATGATTCGCATGATCTTAGAAGGCGCTCGTCATTTAGATGAAGCAAGTATTCGTTAAGTCTTCTCTATATTCTTTCATTCATTATTGAGTGATTAAGCGCTTAGCAGCTCGATCACTCAAATTTAATGTTTGCTTATCCCCTGCCTGAATAATTTGCACAGGTACAAACCGAACCTGAACAATAGTGGGTTTCTTTTTGGTGTCCTTCGGCAAAACCTCATTTAATTTTTGAATTTCCATCGAACTTGGTACTGTATCGCCCTCGACCACCACACGGGCTAAGGTATATTCACTTTGAGCATCGAACTGTATTTTATCGATAATATTATTATTCTTATTTAACGTCGAAATGATTACGGTACGTGCTTTGGTTTCATAAATTTGCTTTTGAATCATATGCAAAAAGTTTGCAGTTAAATACACACCGAGAACCAGCAGAAATAGTAAGCTCACAAAGTTTCGTTTAACAAATTCTATTACATTACTTTGTACCTCCTCGTCTGATCCGCGTCTAAAACCTGCGATCCATAACACTAAAGAAGAACTAATTTGAATTGCGATAATATTGGTAAACGCCAATAACAAAGCATTCGCAGAGAGACGTAAATCCCAATGCGCAAGTAAAATACCACTTGCAACCAAAGGTGGAACAAGTGCTGTAGCAACTGCGACCCCAACAACAGCAACGGATAATCGTGGCGAAACTGATGCAAATGCCCCAGCAGCTCCCCCTGCCAGTGCAATCATTAGATCGATCACATTCGGTTGAGTACGGGATAGAATTTCATGTGTTAGCGGCATATTAAAATTAATAAGCCCCAATATCACCCCTATTCCAAAAATCATGGCCACGCCAAGTGCTAAGGTCTTTAAGGCTGTGACGAATAAGATCCAACGATTATCAATGAAAGATAGTGCAATCCCAGAAATTGGTCCAAGCATCATTGCCACAAGCATCGCACCAATCACTACAGCAGAAGAATCAGCGAGTAGACCATAACCTGCGATCACAGCAGCCAAAGCATTCATAATAAAAAATGTTTTGGTGGGTAATGCATCTGCCTGAATATTGAGACGTACGAGCTTATGATCTATCTTTTTAGAATTTTCACGTAACGCTTGCTTATAGCGTAACTTTTCTTTTAAAACCTCAATCTTCTCTTGTTCTGGATGATCATTAATAACAATGGTTGCTTTATCTTTTTCATTTTCCATTTGTTCTATCTCTTCATTTGAAAGTCAAATTGGCTACCGATTTTATCGGTGCTATTTAACATTTATCTTAGATCAGTCTACTTTAACCTAAGATGCTGTAATCACTTCAAAAAAGGTATTTAAACTCACTATAATTTACAAAAGGCTTAACAATTCGAACACTCATCTGGCCGCTCACGGCTTACTCTAAATATGAAATAAATAGTTTTTATTCACTGTGTTTCACAAACGATAACTGAATGAGGTAACTATGAATTCTTCAGCAGCGAAAAATTTAAAAGTTTATACACGTAATAATTTAGATGATTCGATTAAAGAAGCGACTGTAAAAATATTAAATCAAATTCTTGCCAATCTTATCGATTTATCATTATTAACCAAGCAAGCGCATTGGAACATGCGTGGTAGTAATTTCATCGCAGTGCATGAAATGTTAGATATGTTCCGTACTTCAATTATTACCCACTTAGATAATGTCGCTGAACGTGCAGTACAAATCGGTGGTACAGCTCTGGGTACAACTCAGACAGTTTCTGAAACGTCACACTTAAAACCATATCCTGTGGCGATTCATGCGGTTCAAGATCATCTGAAAGAACTTGCTGATCGTTATGGTGTTGTTGCGAATCATTTGCGCGATACGATTGATGAAATTAAAGATCCGATTTCGGAAGATATTATTCATGCAGCTTTAGAAGACCTTGATCAATATTTATGGTTCTTGGAAGCCAATATTGAGCAAAGCTAATTATTTTTTAGCAAATAAAAAAGAGGACTCAATTGTCCTCTTTTTTTGTTTCTATCTCAGTTAAGGTTTAACTACAACTAAGACTTGAATTGCTTCTGGTGTCACAGACAAACTATCAAGTAAGCCTAACCCTTCTTTTTGGAACTTCTGTAAACGCTCGATTTCATCTTGGCGAATACTTGGGTTAAATTGCTTTAGGTAAGCTAAACGGTCAATTTCATATTGCCATTTTCCACTGTAATGTTCTTTCGCTTGTTGCATTAACTCTGGTAATGATTCTTTTGCAATATCCAAAGCTTGTGCATAACGTGACTCAATTACTTCACGACGCGCTTTCACCACTTGACGACAGCTATTGCCATCTAAATGATGTAAATATGGACGCAAAATGCTTGGATCAATCTTCGCAGACAAGTCTTGACCATTTTCACTCAGTAATACACGGATCAATTGCTTTGGCAAACTTGCTGGTAAATTCAGAGCTTTTGGTGCAACTACATCAACCTTAAACCAAACCTCAAGTAAGACTGAACCCTGCTTCAATGCATTTGATTTCAGCAATGCAACATTGGTACTACCAAATGATTGTGTACGGATCATTTCCATCACACTTTCAATAAATGGGTGTTCCAAAGTCAAATACTGAGCATCTTCACGAATCTGTGCCTGATCACGATAGAAGGTCGCCGTCATGCCTTCTTCATCCAAGGTTAGACCTTGAACTTGCATTTGATCCGTTGGTTTGATGATCACTGTACCGTTACTTTGCTCGTCAAAATCGATATTGGTTGATGACATAAAACGCTTCACAAACATCGGCAAAGTGGTGTTGTCATCATAATCTTCAAGCGCTTGAACAATGCCTTGCGCTACAACAGGACGGCAAGAGTTATACTCAAGTAAGCGGTCACGACCTGCTTGTAATTCAGCTTCTAATGCTTGACGTTGTACATTCACTTCTTCGAGTAAATCTTCAAAAGTCTGACCTTGATCCGCCAATAAGCAGTCTTTCAGTTCAACAATAAAGTTTTCTTGTAGCGTTTGTGCCGTAGGAGAAATATTGCTGAAAATATTAAGTGCTTCGTTATACCAACGGAACATACGCTCTTGCGCTGTACCCATGAGATAAGGCACATGAATTTGGATACGGTTTTCTTGGCCGATACGATCCAAACGGCCAATACGCTGTTCAAGTACGTCAGGGTTTGCAGGTAAATCAAATAAAATCAAATCACTGGCAAACTGGAAGTTACGTCCTTCCGAACCAATTTCCGAACAAAGAAGAATCTGTGCGCCATAGCTGTCTTCTGCAAAGTATGCAGCCGCTTGGTCGCGTTCCAATAAGCTCATGCCTTCATGGAACATTGCGGTACGAATACCTGCATGTAAGCGCAAAACATTTTCCAAGGCTTCAACCACTGGCCCACTACGCGCAATCAACAACACTTTTTTATGTTTTAAATCTTTACGCAAAACTTCCATCAACCAAGGTACACGCGGATCATTTTCCATCCACGCGCCATCAAGTTGACCTTCTTCTGGCCACATTTGCTCTCGCATTTTACCATCGAAAGACCAGTCTTCTGGTGCTGGCAATGGCGCAGGTTGGCAATCACGGCCTGGGAAACCTTGAATCGCTTCGCGGGTATTACGGAATAAGATACGACCTGTACCATGACGATCCAATAATTCGTGAATCGCACGCATACGCTGTTCAGGCTGATCTTCAATACGATGACCCAATAAGCCATCCAATGCAGTAAGATGCTCTTCTGTTAATGGATCATCAGACATCAACACTTCAGCAACTTTTGCTGTTTGTTGATATTGTTCTTCTTCGTCAAGGAAACGATCTAAGCTACTAAAACGTTGCGGATCGAGTAAGCGTAAACGTGCAAAATGACTTTCTACACCTAACTGTTCAGGTGTTGCAGTGAGTAATAAAACACCCGCAGTTTGCTCTGCAAGTTCTTCGACTAGATCATAACGATCATTACCGCCTTCTTCTTCACTCCACATCAAATGATGTGCTTCATCGACAACCAATAGATCAAAACCAGCTTCCATCGCCTGCTCACGCAAGTCATCATGGTCAACCATCAGGTCGACGCTGGCAATAATGCATTGTTCAGTCAAGAACGGATTCAAATCAGGATCATGTTCTTTGATCGAAGCAGTACGGGTTAAATCAAACAATGAGAATTGCAGATTGAAACGACGGCGCATTTCAATCATCCACTGATATTGCAGTGAATCAGGCACTAAAATCAGGATACGTTCTGAACGTCCTGTTTTCAGTTGTTGATGAATGATCAAACCTGCTTCAATGGTTTTACCTAAACCCACTTCATCGGCCAATAAAACGCGTGGTGCAAAACGCTTACCAACTTCATGCGCAATATAAAGCTGATGCGGAATTAAACCGACACGCGCACCAAGAAAACCACGTAAAGGACTAGTGTGCATTTGCGCTTGCAACAACATTGCTTCAATGCGGAGGTCATACCACTCTTTATAATCGACTTGGCTTGCCAAAAGACGTTCTAAGGGTTTTGACAGCTGGATTTGCGCACCAATACGGGTTTCGTTCAGTGACTTGCGTTCTTGTTCGCCATTTTCCAGCGTACGAACTACATCATAACGAAGGACACCATGACGGTCTTCAATCGACTCAACAGTCCACTTGACGCCTTCTTGGTCTTGCACTTCATCATTAACGTTAAAGATGATGCGAGATAAAGGCGCATTGTTTCGTGCATAGACACGAGTTTCATCACTTTTAGGGAATAAAATGCTGATAGAACGTTCATCGACATCAATAAGAACACCTAAACCAAGTTCAGTTTCTGTATCTGATAACCAACGTTGACCAATAGCAAACTGCTGCAATTTTTCCACCTTTATCTCAAGTTAGCCCACATATTGTATTCCTTAAATCAGATTAAATTTAAGGCATTTTATGTAGTTTTCAACAATGTATTTTGACACAAAGCACGATCAAATAGCGTGCATCACATCGTGTTTCATAAAAAAGTTTTAGACTAAAACGGCACGGCACAATTAAAGCTAAGTTGTGCACCAGTTTTAGGATGAGCGAAACTCAATTGTGTTGCATGTAAACACAATCGATCGTAAAGCTGCTGCTGTTCAGGTGTGGCATATAGGGTATCACCGAGAATCGGATGACCAAGATATTGCATATGCACACGAAGCTGATGTGAACGTCCTGTAATCGGAATCAATTTGACTCGAGTTACAGCTTGTCCTTGAATTTCTAGATGTTCGATCACTTGCCATTCGGTTAATGCAGGTTTGTGATGATTAGTATCAACGATATGTAATGGCGGGCGACTTGGATCATAAATCACAGGAATATCGACAGTACCCTGACCTTCTAAATGTCCTACAACCAAAGCTTGATAAATTTTAGAGGTTTGACGATCTTGGAATTGGCGTGAAATATTACTCTGTCCAAATTTAGACAAACCAAACACTAAGATGCCAGAGGTATCACGATCTAAACGATGAATCAGTAAGGTTTTAGGTTGTAGTTCTAATAGACGATTGATTAAACAATCTTGTAAATCTGGCGTTTTCCCAGGTACGGTGAGTAAGCCTGCTGGTTTATGGATGACCATAAAATCTTCATCACGATGAATCAAATGTTCACTTAGAAAATCACTCAAGGTAGCCTTCCAACGACTGGATGAAAACAAGCGGGCAATCATAAAAAGCTTGGCGCTGAATTACAATGCATGACACGTATTTTTACTCTTTTTTTTCGTGTTTTTCTCGATATTTCATCCAGAATTGAATTTAAATGATGATTTAGGTCTGTTGCTCTAGGAATTGTTGAATCGCATGCTGAGCAATTTCTGCATCTTGAAAAGATTGTACACCTGAAATACCAACAGCCCCTACTACCTGCCCTTGATAAACTATCGGCTCACCACCTTCTAACATGCCGTTTGCAGCATTTATGGTTAAAAAGCCAATTTTACCATCACGGATCATATCTTCTGATACTTTGGTTGCTCTACGGCTAACCGCAGCAGATTTCGCTTTTTCTTGACAAATCTCGGTCGATAATACCGATGCACCATCCATACGCTTCATCATCAGCAGCGTTCCACCTTCATCAACCACTGCAATACTGACATTAAAGCTATGTTCTGTTGCATATTGTGATGCTGCATCAACCAGAATTTCTACATCCGCAGCAGTTAAATAATGTTTAGTTTTCATCCGTTACTCCATTCCTATGAGTTTCTTATAAAAAGTTTGTTTAAAATTATATTATCAGCACTATCTTACAGCCTGCCTAAGCCCATATATCCACGCTTTGGAGCAGTTAAAGACAAACACAAAGATAGTGGATTATTCAAGCATATTTTACTCAATGGTACAGTAAAGATTCTTTATATTTATTGCTATTCTTAGCTTAGTTTTATCGTACAAATAAATGAGACTTCAGTAAGATTCCGTTGCGATCAAGCATTATTTTTAAACCTGTTAAGCTCTATATTCAGCTCAATTAAAATGCATCCATAAAAAAAGCCCGAATAAATCGGGCTTCTGTATGCATCATAGCATTATTTCATTTCTGCAAAAGTTTCTTTTGCTGCCTGAATAGTGTCTGCAATATCTTGATCTGAATGCATCGATGAAATAAATCCGGCTTCAAATGCCGATGGTGCTAAATACACACCACGCTTTAACATGCCATGGAAGAATTTCTTAAATGCTTCAACATCACAGGCCAACATTGAATCAAAGCTGGTAATGTCCTCTTGATCGGTGAAATACAAGCCGAACATGCCACCCACTTGTTGAGTTTTAAATGGAATACCCGCTTCGTCTGCCGCAGCCTGTAAGCCTGCAAGTAATTTTGCGAGCTGTGCAGCCAGCTTGTCATAAAACTCTGGTTCACGAAGGTGTTTGAACATCGCAATACCTGCGCGCATTGCCAATGGATTACCTGACAATGTACCTGCTTGATAAACGCCGCCTAAAGGTGCGATGCACTCCATGATTTCACGTTTACCACCAAAAGCACCGACTGGTAAGCCCGCACCGATGATTTTACCCAACGTCGTCAAGTCAGGTTTAACTTTATAGACTGATTGTGCACCACCTAGAGCAACACGGAAACCTGTCATTACTTCATCAATGATAAAGACAGATTTGTATTCATCACAGACATCACGAATTGCTTGTAAGAAACCATCGATTGGTGTCACTAGATTCATGTTGCCTGCAACGGGTTCAATGATTACACCTGCAATCTCATGACCGAACTTGCTAAAGCATTCTTTCAATGCTTCGATATTATTATACGGCAGCGTTAAGGTATGTTTTGCAAAATCAGCAGGCACACCTTTTGAGGTTGGTTCTCCTTCCCCTAAAGTCAATAAGCCTGAACCTGCTTTCACTAATAATGAATCCGAATGACCGTGGTAGCAGCCTTCAAACTTTACAATCTTGTCACGACCCGTATAACCACGTGCCAGACGAATCGCCGTCATGGTCGCTTCTGTACCCGAACTGGTCATACGCACCAATTCAATTGAAGGCATGATCTCGCAGATAGTATCTGCCAAAGTTGTTTCATGTACCGTTGGCGCACCAAAGCTTAAGCCATCTTCCGCAGCAGTTTGTACTGCTTGAATAATATCTGGATGCGCGTG
>NZ_DJLC01000253.1:0-23368 GCF_002434875.1 Acinetobacter sp. UBA6526
CAATTCACCTCTATTCGTGTGGTCTGTAACAACACCTTAGCCATTGCACTCAAAGCACAAAACGCTGGATCGAACAACACAGGTGTGGTCAAAGTCCCGCACAGTACTCGTTTCGATGCGGAAAAAGTCAAACAGCAGTTGGGAATATCAGTGCGTGCTTGGGATGAACACATGTATGAAATGAAGCAGCTCAGTCAACGTAAAGTAACGCAACAAGAAGCAGCTGCTTACTTTGATGCGGTATTTAACAATACTAATCTGAGTATCGCTGAACAGGATGAAAGCATTATTCAGTTTTATCGAAATGTAGCCATGCCGAATCAAACAAACTCATCAAAAGTCGACAATAAAACCGAACCGAATGGACGTGCGATGTCAAAAGTCATGACTATGTTTAATGGACATGGACGAGGGGCTGAACTCAGTTCAGCCAAAGACACAGCCTATGGTTTACTGTGCGCAATCACGGAATTCGTCGATCACGAAAGACGTGCCATGAGTACCGATCATCGACTCGATTCAGCATGGTTCGGAGCGGGGGCTGCGATTAAACAACGCGGCTTAGAACAAGCACTCAGAATGGTGGCATAAATTCAGTTTCAGTTAAGCACGCTATATTAGCCTAAGCAATAACACCCTTCGCCACATTCCTCAGATGTGGCTTTTTTTATGCCTGAAATTCAGCTTTTACATATTTCATAACGATAGGATCAATACACCATGCAGAGTCATACCCATATTCAGAATAGTTTAAACCATCCACCCTTATTGCCTTATGTACCTCAGCTTAATCCAAACCAAAACCCACCAATCCAACAGGTCGAGGTAGGCACCCGAAGCAAACGTCATTCATCCAATCCAGCTCAAACTAAACAGCCACGCAAAAGCAGAACACCTGTTGCTAAACGCTTAGCTAACACCAAGCAACTCAACTACCAACAATGGCTAGAAGTCAGAAAGCAAGGCATTGGGAGTAGTGATGCTGCAACGGCCTGTGGACTCAATCCCTATATGTCGATGCTCGAACTCTGGATGATCAAGACAGGACGTATGCAACAAAACATTGAAGATGAAAGTGCAGGCTATGCTCCACTTTATTGGGGTAAACAGCTCGAACCATTAGTGGCTGAATACTACAGTATGCATACCAACCATAAAGTACGGCGAGTTAATGCCGTGCTACAACACCCTGATGAAGACAAGCATTTTATGCTCGCCAATTTGGATTATGCCGTGGTGGGCAATGGCGAAGTTCAGATTTTGGAATGTAAAACCGTAGGAGAATATGGCGCAAAACTCTGGCGAGATGGTGTACCGCTTTATGTGCTGTGTCAGGTGCAACATCAACTGGCGGTGACAGGCAAACAGGCAGCGCATATCTGTGCCTTGATTTGTGGGCATGAAACCAAAATCTATAAAGTGACACGGAATGAAACGGTGATCCAGCACATCATCAATGCGGAACGTCACTTCTGGCAATGTGTGGAATCAGGTATTCCACCAAGTGTCGATGCCTCTGATTCCGCAGCCAAAGCATTACAACAACTTTATCCAGAGCAGATTCCATTAACCGTAGAAGACCTTAGCCAAAATGAACAGGCTAACTATCTCTTTAATCAATTACTTGAGGAGCGGCACAAAGTTGAAAAACACCAACAGTATTTCGATGAGTTAAAACATCAACTACAAATGCTGATGAAAGATGCAGAACGGGCCGTGTTTATAGGTGGCTCGGTGACGTGGAAGAAATCACAAGACTCAATCAGCTTAGACACTAAGGCTTTATTGAAACAATACCCTGAATACCTCCAGCAGTTCCCACAAACTAAAGTGGGTACACGGCGTTTTCAGATTTATCCGAATGGTGGATAACTCATTCTTTATCCACAATGTAAAAGTCAAAAATAATGAAAGCATGACCAGTAGTATTAAAGTCATTCATTTGAAAGCATGGTTTTAACTGTGCTTTTATATTTCAACATCTCGTTTCAATAGACCACACAAACAACTAGCTCAGATTAAGAAACCCTACGTCCTCTGGGAACGTAGGGTTTTTTATGGCTGAACTTTTAAACTCCATAGAGGATACATTATGATCAAAGGTCTCGCAATTACACCACCCGTTTTAGGTCGAATCAGTATTGGTAAGATCGTGGAAAAGAACGGGAAACGCATCCCTGAAAAGGATGACCAATTCACCATTACCAGCCAAATCCAAAACAAGGATAGTGGTTGGGTGAAACATCCATTGGATGAACAACTTCGAGCGAAAGCACCGAATCAAAAACTCAGAAGCATCCCAGTACGGATGATCTTTAATGATCCTGATTTGAATTTACGTGCTGAGTACACTCTATTTGATCGTCAAACGGGGAGGCCTATATGTATTGGCAATGGTGAAACTTGCCAACGCTTAACCCAACAAGGGGTAGAGCAGCATCCGTGTCCATCACCTGATCTATGTCCTTTGGCGCAAGGTGGCTTATGTAAGCCTTATGGTCGTCTATATGTGAACTTAGATGATTCAGATGAGTTTGGCACATTCATCTTTAGAACCACGGGCTTTAATAGTATTCGGACTTTAGCAGCACGACTACGTTATTACCATGCAGCCTCTAATGGCATTCTTTCATGTCTACCCCTACAACTGAACTTAAGGGGTAAGAGCACCACGCAAAGTTATCGTACCCCTGTGTACTACGTCGATCTTACATTAAGAGAGGGCATTCATTTACAAGACGCCTTGCATACCGCAAAAGAAATAGACCAGAAAAGTAAGCTGTGTGGATTTAATCAAGCGGCTTTAGACCAAACGGCCCTACATGGCTATGCCAATGCACAGTTTGAAGTCGATGGAGAGGAGGGAATTGATATTGTTGATGAGTTTTATGCTGAAAACTCACAACAGCAAGATCAGAAACAAGTTCATGATTTAACACAGGTTCAGAATATTCAGCAAGGCTTACAGCAGAGTGTTAGGTCTGTAAATTAAAAAAGGGAGATACTCTCTTTTTTTTCTTAATTTAAAGTAACTTATTTAGATATTAACTTTTTAAATCACGTTTTGGTGAATGGAAACCGTGATGGAGCAAGTTGGTTATGACGATTTTGAAAAATAGAGTCTATAAAATCAATCAATACCCGAACACGAGGGCTATGCCTTAAATCTTCATGATAAGTAAGCCATAGTGTCATTAACTCCATAGGATTTGGTGCATAAGGGGTAGCTATCAGCTACCCTTTAACTAAGCTTAAGCACGTTGAAGTTGATGCAAACGACTATAACGAACGAAATGTGGTCCCTCAAATTGCTTCCAGAATTCCGCATTAGTTTCACCAACAGCCATAACATCAAGGATATCTGCCGCTAGGTGGAAATATTTTTGACCTTCCGCAGTTACATTTAAATGTTGAACAACCGCATCTTCATTAATATATCGCTCATGCTGTAGATAACTACCATCAGCTTGCTTGAAAATAGAATACTCCAAAACATATGGTTCTTTTTCTTGAACTAAAGCTAATACGATATCTAAATAATTTTGAAAAATATCATCCATACCATCTTTGACTTTATATCGAAAGATTAAGTCAACTTGTTGTGTATGTGCCATAAGATAGCTCCATATGCAAATTACCAGAAAATTTAAAGGATTTAACTATTAAGATAATCTGTGGTTGACGTAATACTTGCATAAGCAAATGCTAAAGCTGCCATTAACGCTGCGTGAACTTGAGCAGCTTCCACAACTCGACCATTAAATTCGAGATCCATGGTCGTACAGGCGTCCTCTACAACAGTACATTGATAACCTAGATCTGAAGCAGCACGTGTCGTGGCATCAATACACATATGGCTCATTGCACCAATAATAGTTAATTGATCAACTCCTTCAGCTTTAAGTTTTTGATCTAATTCTGTTTGAAAAAATGAGTTTGGATAGTTTTTGGTTATTACACATTCATCATCAAGCGGAGAAACGGTATCAATGATTTCTACGCCAGTTGTATTTTTCACGAAGAAAGAAGCATTAGGATCAAGAAACTCATGACGAATATGGATGACAGGGATTGAATGTGTGCGTGCATATTCAATAACTTTCGCCGCATTATCTAAAGCTGCTTCAATATTTACTAATGGAAGTTTTCCTGTCGGTAGATATTCATTTTGTAAATCGACAACAATGACCGCTTGTTTGCTCATAATGTATTACTCAATTAAATTTCGAATTCATCTTGACAAAAAGGTAGTGATCTATGAATAGTCGTGAATGACAAAATGATGGTGGATAACGACATATGAAGAAAATGATAGAAATAGCAATCCTTCACTATCCTGAAGCCCATTCAGCCTCAATTTGGGGTTTGACGGATCTACTACAATATGCCAATCAACAAGTATTAAGCACGGATAAAGCATCCATTAAAGTTACTCATTGGCGTGAGTCGCATGGGAATATGATCAAAACTTGGGACAGTCATGAGGCTGTAAGCTGTTCGATCAATTTTATTATTGTCCCGCCCAGTTTTGAAGCTCCTGTGTCTCAAGAGGGCGCTCAAAATTATTCACAGTGGATTGAACAACATTATAAAAATGGTGCTGTGCTTTGCTCAATTTGTTCAGGGATTTTCACACTATTAGAAACGAAATTATTTTCTGGTCGAACAGTCACTACACATTGGTTGAATAATGAAATTGTTAATGCGCGTTTTCCAGACGTAGTTATTGATAGTAATAAAATTATCGTTGATGACCCTGATTTAATTACAACAGCGGGGATCATGTCTTGGATGGATTTAGGGCTAAAGTTGGTAGAGAGAATTTACAGTACACCATTCATGATCGAATTTTCTAAATTGCTATTAATAGACCCACCTTCAAGAGAGCAGTCTTATTATAAAAATTTTACGCCAAATTTTAGTCACGGCGATACTGCCATCATTAAGATTCAACATTGGCTACAAAATAATTATGAGAAGAAAATTACAGTTGATGATTTAGCAGAAATGGCCAATCTAGAAAAACGAACATTGTTACGACGTTTCAAAAAAGCGACTGGGCTGGCTCCAATTGAATATTGTCAAAATTTACGGATTCATAAAGCACAAGATCTGTTACTCACAACAAACATGAGTTTTGACTCAATCTCTTGGCAAGTAGGTTATAAAGATAGCTCTTCATTCAATAAAATATTTGTGAAAACAATAGGTCTGACATCAACAGGGTATCGTAAACGGTTTAAATCCTGACCACATTAAATTTGGAAATTGACTAATTGGGTCAATTTTATATAACTTAGGTTAGATGAGCATTCGGACGGTCTTTCATAAAGTTAGAACATCTTAGATGGTTTGATTTTATTAAGGAGAAGTTCATGGAACTCATTCGTTTACCTAACACCGCAACAAGTGAAGAAGTTGCAAAAGCTCTAAAAGAACATGGTCACTGTATTATTGAAAACCTAGTCGCGCCAGAAGTCATGGACCGTATTGCAGAAGAGATGTCTGAATTTATTACGACAAGTCCTTATGGCGAAGACAAATTTTTAGGCAATTTGACCCAACGTACAGGTTCATTGGTTGCTCGTTCTAAAACAGCACGTGACCTTATTACACATCCATTAGTTTTAGATTCAGCAAAGAAACATCTTTCAAAGTCTTCAACTATGCAATTGCAATTAACTCAAATCATTACTGTAAATCCTGGTGCACCATCACAAACTCTTCACCAAGATCAGTTGGCTTGGGATTTTTTTGATTTTCCAGATGATTTTGAAACTCAATGCAACACCTTATGGGCAATGACTGAATATACTGAAGAAAATGGAGCAACTCGCGTTGTCCCAAACAGTATGTATGCTGGAGCTCGTCAAAAATTTACACAAGATCAAACAGTTGTTGCTGAAATGCCTAAAGGTTCGGTAATGATCTATACCGGAAAAATTTATCATGGTGCTGGTGCAAATACCACCGATAAAATCCGTCAAGCAATTAATATTAACTATTGCGCTGGTTGGCTAAGACAAGAGGAGAATCAATATTTAGCAACTCCTCCAGAAATTGCCCAAACTTTAGATGACGACATGTTGAAACTGATGGGATACCAATGTGCATGTTTTGCCATGGGGTATGTTCGTGATTTCGAAGATCCTCTTGATGTTTTTAGAGGTAAAAAAGAGCGTCGTTCAGCTGGCTTTAATGTCGTAACTGATAATTGCAATGACGTGACTAAAAATTATGCTGATGAATTAGGGGGATAAAAATGAAATGTTTTACTCCTCAAATTGATTACTTTGAACAAGATGTTTTTGACTCCTTATCTTTTAGTCAAATCGTGGAAGTTGGCAACACCTTTTATCTTTCAGGAATTGCACCCTTAAAAGGCAGTTTAGAAAATACTTTAGTCATGGGGCAATGTATTGAAGAGCAATTGGAATTTATTCTGACTACTGCGGGGAAGTGTCTGGAGTGTGTTGGATTGGGTTTTTCAAATATTGCAAATTGGACGATTTACACTACGGATATTGATGCTTTTGCAAATAAGTCAGGAGAGATTTTGAAAAAATATCTTGGACAGCATAAGCCTGTATGTACTTTGGTTCAGATTAGCAAATTGATTCATCCTGAACAGATGATTGAGATAACTATTACGGCTGTCAAAGAGTAAAAGATTTGAATTATGGTTATCTGATAGGACCCATTCAGGTAACCACCTTCAGGGAGATATATTATGTTTAAGAAGAATTCCACTTTAAAAATTGTTGTTGTTTCTGGTGGTTTAGGAGGACTGTCTAAAACAGAAGCATTAGTCAGTACTATTGCGGAAGAAATTTCTAAGCATACTGCTGTCGATATACATTTAGTGAAATTTAGTGAAATAGGGATGTTAGTTGGACAAGCTTTATATAGAAATGAATTACCAGAACTGGTTCAAAATAGTTTGCAAGCTATTGAAAATGCCGATGCATTGATTATAGGTACTCCAGTCTATAGAGCATCTTTTTCAGGATTATTTAAACATTTCTTTGATTTTGTTGAACAATATTCCTTAATTAATAAGCCTGTATTATTGGCTGCGACAGGTGGAAGCGAAAAACATGCGTTAGTAATCGAGCATCAACTTAGACCACTATTTAGCTTTTTTCAGACACATACCTTACCTTTAGGGATTTATGCAACTGATAAGGATTTCGACAGTAACTATAGTATTCAAAGCGTTGAATTATTAGAGCGAATTTCACTTGCAGTATCTCGTGCAATGCCAATTCTACAAAACTTATCACAGCCAGTTAGAGAAATAAGTGTCGAAAACATTCAGAAAAATCTAGCTCCCTCGAGTATTTCTTCCTTTAGTTTTCAAAAGTAAAAGGCTAACAGTGAAATTATTTTTAGATTGTGAATTCAATGGATTTGGTGGATCATTAATCTCTTTGGCTCTAGTCGATGAAAATGGCAAAGCTTTTTACGAAGCACTTCACTGTCGAACTCCAGTATCATGGGTAAAACAATATGTAATGCCTCGACTGAATAAAATACCTATATCACTAGACGAGTTTCAAAAGAGACTTGCAAAATTTCTTATGAATTATAATGAAATACATGTTATTGCTGATTGGCCCGAAGATATTTCATTACTGCTTAATGTGCTGATTATAAGGCCTGGTTACCATTTGCCTATCCCACCTTTAACATTAGAACTTTGGAAGCTTCCTGCTATTGGAGCATTCACTGAATCTGAGCTGCCTCATAATGCATTGTATGATGCGATTTCTCTATCAATCAATTACTACGAATGGGAGCGTGGAGTTCAGGAGGGGATTTGAAGTAATTTAACTCTCAATTCAGTTTGCAATAGCGTTTTAATAACAATTATAAACTGGCATGAATATTGTATCTAATGCAGTGTGTATCTGCATGGATATTGTTGAAATGGCTATCAATCAAAACGCAATTATTGAAAACTCATTAATTCTTGCTAAGAATTACTTAGATGCCCAAGGTGCGATGTTTTATTGGATTAATGAAGATAAGAGAGATGCATTTATTGATTTAAATATAAATGTCTCTAAAGAATTTATTTATAAATACCATAACTTACTACAAGATTACGATCCGCTAAATGTAGCATATTTCTTAAAGTCTCATGAAAATATAAATTTGCTAAGCACTTGTAATAGTGAAAACCAAAAAGTTAGTGTGTATAAACGTTTTGCCAATGATTGTGGTATTGACGAGATTTTAGAGATTGTTTTTTGGAGGAATAATCATGCCTATGCAGGAATCGCAGTAACCAATCCAAATGATTATAAAAAAAGGGATGAAAGCTCTATTCAAGTACTTCATCAAATTCTTGGTACGAGTATTTTTGAGTTGGGCAATATTAAAGATAACATTGTAAAGAATTACCTTAAAGATCTTAAGCTTACTACCCGAGAAATAGAGGTCTGTAACTTTATTACAAAAGGGTATGCGAACCAA
Source organism: Acinetobacter sp. UBA6526 (assembly GCF_002434875.1). Lineage (NCBI taxonomy): Bacteria > Pseudomonadati > Pseudomonadota > Gammaproteobacteria > Moraxellales > Moraxellaceae > Acinetobacter > Acinetobacter sp. UBA6526. Next base: position 8,479 of record NZ_DJLC01000253.1, read on the forward strand.
GATATAGCAGAAGCTATGGAAATTTCTTTAGGTACCGTAAAGATTAATGCCAATCGCATATTTGACAAGCTTCAGGTGGATGGCCGTTTACAGTTAAGTATTTTGTTGAGTAAGGTGATCAAATAGTTTCAAGGTTGCTGGCTTATCCATTGCTTTGGTGAGATGCCGTACCATCTTTGAAATGCTTTAGAAAAACTACTGATATCTGAATAACCTAGTTTATATGCTACTTCTGAAATTGATAAATTGGCATCAAGTAGATAAGGAGGGGAAAGTTCTTTTTGTGTTTTTTCTAAAAGAACACTGAACGAAGTATTGTAGGAGGAGAGCCTTCTTTTTAAGGTCCATGTCGGAATACCCGTTAATTTTGCGATATCTTCAATATGGGGAAACTTAGTTTCCATACATAGTTTTATATGCATTACGATAAAATCGATAAACTTTTCATTGTCGTTATATTTGTACCCAATATTCTCTAAAGTATAGGTCAATATTTCAAATAGATTGGGGTCAGCACCTAAAATTTTAGTATCAATATCCTTCTTTGGAATGTATATGCTGTTTTTTTGTGCATTGAAATTAATTGTGCACTTAAAAAATGCTAAATGATCACCTATAAACGCTGGTTCAGAGTTCTCGAATTCAATTAATGCTGGTTGCCAATTACTATAAGTAACTTTTCTAATTAAGTTACAAATAATTGCTAATGTAATTTCTGCATCATAACGTTGATTTTTTAGATAAGAATCATCAACTTTGTAAGAAACAACATAATACTCACCGTGTTTTTCTAATTTTATGGTTGTATATTCTTGAAAAAATAAGAAGTATTTACATGTTGATTCTAAAGCATGTTTTAAATTTTTCGAGTTAATGAAAATATAGCCTAGTAATCCAAGTGACTCGATATCGGATTTAGAGCCATACATAATTGAAAAGTTATCATAGCCCGTAATTTCTACAGTTTTTTCTACAGCACTTATGAACTCATTCAATGAAATTTTTGCGTAAGGTTTGGATAGGTTTTCTCTATCTTGAAAGCATGTTTCTAAAAGTTTTGGGTCTACACCTAATGATTCAACTATTCTAAATAAGCTGAGTGTGACACATGAATAAACTCCAATTTGAGTATTGGGGCTAATAGTTGCTAATGATCGAGCCATAGCGATATCCACCACATAAACACTTGTAATTTTATATATGCAATTAATATGCCATTTGCTCTTATATGACAAAAAAAAGTACTGAACTCTCAAGAACTCTATGCCATAAAAACAAATAATAATAATCACAATGTAGGTATCAGTTTTTTATCTATTTGAAAAATTTAATTTTTTAGTGGTCGTGCTTTAGCAATTTAGTCATGAGCATTCCCATATAAACAGGAAACTATTATGGATCATCCTAATAAACAAGAGTCCCTGTCAGGCTCTCTTGGTGTTCTCTCAATTGTGTTTATGGTTATAGCAACTGCTGCACCTTTAACAGTGATGGTTGCAGTAACCCCGTTAATTATTACTTTGGGTAATGGTGGAGGGGTTGTATTTGATATTTTGACAGCAACAATAATCATGTTGCTGTTCTCTATTGGTTTCGTTTCTATGGCGAAATATATAGATAATGCTGGCGCATTCTATGCTTTTATTCAGAAAGGGTTGGGTCGAGCTATTGGATTGGGCTCAGCGAGTCTGGCATGGATTTCATACTTTTTTATATTGATTGCTGTAGAAGCATATATTGGCGTGGCTTTAGCTGATCTCTTGAAAAGTTTTCTTGGCGTGGAAATTCCTTGGTGGATACTCTCATTAAGCATTATTAGTATTGTTGCATATCTGGGTTATCGCCATATTGAATTGAGTTCTAAATTTTTAGGAGTTGCACTTGTCGCTGAAATCGGTGTTGTACTCATTATTGATTTCTTGTTTTTTCAAAGAAATGGTGTAACTGCTTTAACTCCATCTGCTTTTTCTATAGATGTAATTTCAAGTGGTTCAATAGGTTTAGGCATTATGTTTGCCATTTTTGGATTTATTGGATTTGAATCGACTGTTATTTTTAGAGAAGAGGCAAAAGATCCGCAGAAAACAATTCCACGTGCTACATATTTAGCAGTAATTCTTGTAGGGCTTTTCTATTGCATATCAACTTGGTGTCTTGTTTCCATCGTTGGGACTGACAAAATAATGGCTTTTACATCGGAACATGGGGAAAGTTCATATTTATTAGTTGCAGAGCAATATTTAGGTAAAGTGTTTACTGATGTAATTTTGGTTTTACTTGTGACGAGTTTATTTGCTTGTATTCTTTCTCTTCATAACGTAGTGGTTCGCTATCAATACGTATTAGGTAAGTATGGTGTTTTACCGACAGTATTGTCGAAGGTTCATGTTAAGCACAACTCACCGTATATGTCATCAGCAATTCAATCTGCTAGTTCATTTATTCTCTTGACCATCTTAATTCTTTTAAGTTGGGATCCAGTTGCCAATATTTACACATGGGGAGCTAGTGCAGGAACTTTAGGTTATATGTTTATCCTGTCGTTAACTTGTATCTCTGTAATTGTATTTTTTATAAAAAACAAAGAAGGCAATTTTTGGAAGACATTTGTTGCTCCAGTATTGGGGCTCCTTGGGTTGCTCTTTTGCCTAGGTATGGCAATTATCAATTTGCCTACCTTAGTTGGTGATTCGATTGCAGTTGCGAAAGTCGTAGGGTTTGTGCTGATAGGGACATTCCTTTTTGGGATGCTTATTGCGAACTTGATGAAGGCTAAGTCACCACAGAAATTTGAACGCTTGAAAGAACTCGCATAAACAATACATACGCACTGTTTAAGTCGCTAGAAGTTTTCTAATCCAAAATGGTCATTGTTAATCTTTTTAAGTATTTCATTGACCATCTTTCTGAGATACAAAATATGAATAAATTAATACCTCAAAAGGTTGGGGTGGCAATACTTTTGCCTATGGTTTTAACGTGTATGCATTTAAAGGCGCAAGAAGTCTATGACAATGATGGGCTTAAGGTTAATTTAAATTTAGAAATGGTGGGTGCTGTGTTACATAGTGACCAGAATTATGCGGTGATGGGGAATAAGGTAGAAGGTAATTCCTCATGGAGTGAGGGGTACGCAAAATATGGTACAAGCCTGACCCAGCAACTAGTCGGTGATAGTCAGCTCTATGGGGCATTTGATTTGGTCAGTTCAGCTACTTGGGGGGATGGTGATGCCGCAGGGGTTACGCTAGGTAATGAACATAAAACAAATGTTGAAAATGCCTATGTAGGTTGGAAGTCTGGTAATTTATTACCGAAAATGGGAACAGATGGTGTCGATATTTCTATTGGGAAGCGATCACTTCAAATCGGAGAGGGGTTCTTGATACTGGGTGATATGTTTAATTATGGCAATGTCGACCTTGGCGAAAATATTTCGAGAGGTGGTGCTTACTACCTTGCTGCCAGAAAATCATTTGCACAGACTGCAAAAATTTCATTAGGTGGAAGTGAGGGGGTAAGAAGCGATTTAATCTGGCTTAAGTCCAATAACAAAGCACAAGCTAAGACAGAGTTAGCAGCAATGACTTTGGAAAAGGTGAGTGATAGTAGTGTTTGGGGATTAACTTGGATTCATGGGCTAGATCAAGATGAACATTTAACGGAACTCTTAGGCCTAAAAGATCGTCGTGATATGGATACAGTAAGTATTCGTTTTATGAATACTTTGGGGTATGAAAATCTAAAAATCTCTGGTGAATATGCATACCAAGATTCTAAACAAAATAAAGAAGAAAATGCTTGGTATGTACAGGGAAGTTGGAAGTTTAGTGATGTGGTTACTAAACCAAGTTTAACTTACAGATATAGCCAGTTCTCAGAGCAATATGATCCACTGTTTTATGGATCAAACGGTGGTTATGGGACTTGGTTTCAAGGTGAAGTTGCTGCAAATTATGGTGGGCCGTTCAGCAGCAATACGAAAGTACATTACTTAAGTGGTAGCATCTTTCCTCGAGAGGATCTGGAACTTGGAACAGCCTATTATAATTTCAAAACCATAGATAAATCAGCTTACGATTATAGCGGTAGTGAAGTGGATATCTACGCAAGATGGATGATTAAAGAACATTACTTTATCAGCCCATTAGTTGGATTATTTAATCCGAAGAAGAGTTCATCTGAAGGTGGTTTACAGTTAGGTAAAGCAGATACTAATGTTTATTCACAGCTGATCCTTGGAGTTTTCTTTTAAATTGCTGGGTTCAAATTAAAGATATCATATCCTCGGAGGATACATGAATATAAGAATTAGTTTTCCATCTTTAAACAGATGCAGTCAGTTGGGAGGAACGAAAGGACTAAATCAGTTTAGATATGAAGACATTACTAAAGTTACAACCAAAAATTTGAACTAATTTCCACAGAGCAAACAATTTTACATCGCCATACATACTGTTTAAGCAAGATGGTGATTGAAATACATATAGTCTACATGGAAGCCACACTTGACTTAAATATCCCATGCCTAAGCGCATGGGATGTTTTTATGCCTTTTCAGTTTTACAATAAAGAAAAATTACCTTAATTAAATGTTTCGGGATTTTGTTAGCGACTGACCAATCAAGGGGTAGAACAACATTCCTGCCCATCTCCAGATTTATGCCCATTTGCACAAGGTGGACTGTGTAAACCTTATGGACGTTTGTATGTCAATTTAGATGAGTCGGATGAGTTCGGTACTTTTGTTTTTAGAACCACTGGCTTTAGGCATTCGAACTTTGGCAGCACGCTTAAGTTATTACTATGCAGCGTCGAATGGCTTGCTGTCCTGCCAGCCATTGCAACTGACCTTAAGAGGCAAGAGAACTACGCAAAGTTATCGTACCCCTGTGTATTACGTGGACCTGACATTAAGAGATGGCATTCATTTAAAAGAGGCGATTCAAACGGCGAAAGAAATTGACCAGCAAAGTAAGACGGCAGGGTTTAACCAAAGCGCTTTAGATCAGATGGCACGGCAGGGTTTTGCCAATGCCAAGTTTGAGGTGCATGCAGAGGAGGGGATGGAATTGCTAGAGGAATTTTATCCAAACAATGACAGTGCTGCAGATACAGAGCATTCAGCGCAATTGGGCTATGTGCAGGAGATTCAGCAAGGTTTAAAGCAGAGTGTGCAAGCAGTGAATTAGATCTGTTTGGACGCCCTCGAATTATTTTTTTCGGAGCGTCCTGATTATTTGAGCGGAAGACAGCTCGCTTAAATAATTTGAAGAGAACATGTCATGAATGCATTTGTTGGACAAACCTTTCAAGTGAATCAATTGATTAACTTAAAACAAGTTGTGGAGTTAATTGATGTGTGTCGATCAACCATCTATGAAATGATCAATGAGAAATAAAAATACTATGATCATACATTTCCTCGACCTATGCGCTTAAGTGAATCTCGTATTGGCTGGTCAGCTTGGGAAATCAATCAGCGGATTGAAGCCAAGTTGGAAAGCCAGTAATGGATGGGAGCTTCGGCTCCCTTAATTTTTTTGTTATTCAGGAGTGATAATGCAGGCTTCAAAAATAGCGATCAGTCCATCTAGCCGGCAGTTGAATCCATCAATATTGGCCTGAATCCAAACTTCTTTATTGTCAATTTTATCCCATTGTACGCCATAGCCGCAGTGGGCGAGTAAATGCTCAAAGAAAATACGCTGAGTGCGTCCATTGCCTTCTCTGAAAGGGTGAATGACATTAAGTTCACAATAAAAATCAGCGATTTTTTGGATAAGTGCTGGTTTTGCTAAACCTTGAAAATAGTGCTGCTGCTCAAGTTGCTTGAAGAGCTTATTGGCTTCAATTTCAATACGCGAGAAGGTACAAAAGCGGGTATCGCCTTTGGCAATATCCACTTGTCTTAGTTCACCTGCCCAGGCATACAGGTCTGAAAAGAGCTGAAAGTGAATGGATTGCAGGTATTTGAGATCGTAAGGTGGCTCCGCATACTCAATTCGTGTGCTGGCATACTCAGTCAACTCCAGTTCTGCCTGTTGCAGAATTTTAGCATCCTGAATGTTCAGTTTGTTTTTGAGGATGTCCGAGTCGGGGTAACAGTAAATGCTGTCACCCATTTCACCATATTTATCCATAAGGAAGCCTGATCACGATTCCGAGGTCTGTGAGAATTTCTTATATTTCTGTAGAATCTGAGCTTTACTTAATGCCGGTGCGGTTGAGGACGGGTTAATGCCTTCCAGCTTTAAACTGGCTTGATAATTCTGCAAGCGCGTAGCTTGGATATATTTTTTTTTCTGTTCGTGAGTGTTTAGCATTTCGGAATTTCCTTGAACAAAGGTAATGTAAGCCTAGTTTAGCAGATGGGCTTATAAATAGGCACGGCTTTCAAAAGCAGGGTTGTAACGTTATGGTGGATGAACCTTCTATGAGAAAAATCTGAAACCAGACGACAAAATTTGTCGCTTAACTGTCATGCAATAAATGAATAATCAACAATCTGCTTTTAAATAATATAATATTATCCAACAGTTAAAAAATTATCAGTATTATCTCTAGCAACCGAAGTGTCGCCAGATACTGATCACAGATAAGAATTAAGGAATTGATTCACCACTATGACCAACAATAACTTTTCACAAATCGCTTCTTTCATCTGGTCGGTTGCCGACCTGCTGCGTGGTGACTTCAAACAATCGCAATATGGCCGCATCATTCTGCCATTTACCTTGTTGCGTCGTCTGGAATGTGTACTGGAACAAAGCAAGGCTGCGGTACTGGCAGAACATGAAAAAGTCTCCAAGCTGAATCTGCCAGAAGAAGCTCAAGAAAAGTTATTGCTGCGTGCCACCAACGGTCTAGCCTTCTTTAACACCTCCCCAATGGATCTCAGCAAAATGGGGCAGAGTGATATCAAGGCCAACTTAAGCACCTATGTGCAAAGTTTCTCTAAAGATGCCCGTGAGATTTTTGAATACTTTAACTTCATCGAATTTGTCGGCCTCCTCGATGATGCCAACCTTTTGTATAAAGTCGTGCAAAAGTTTGCCACCACGGATCTGAGTCCAAAGAACGTATCCAACCATGACATGGGCTTGGTGTTTGAAGAACTGATCCGTCGTTTTGCCGAAGGTTCTAATGAAACGGCTGGGGAACACTTTACCCCGCGTGACATCGTACGTTTGACTACTGCACTGGTGTTTATGGAAGATGATGACGTGCTGACCAAAGACGGCATTATCCGTACCATTTACGACCCGACAGCCGGGACGGGTGGTTTCCTGTCTTCAGGCATGGAATATCTGCATGAACTGAACCCGAATGCGGTGATGCGTGCCTTTGGCCAGGAACTGAATCCGGAATCCTACGCTATCTGTAAAGCCGACATGCTGATCAAAGGGCAGGATGTGAGCCGGATTAAACTCGGCAACACGCTGTCGAATGACCAGCTTGCTGTGGATCAGTTTGACTACATGCTGTCTAACCCACCTTTTGGGGTGGACTGGAAAAAAATCGAACAGGACATCAAGGACGAACATGAACACAAGGGCTTTGATGGTCGTTTCGGTGCAGGCTTGCCACGTGTGTCCGATGGTTCACTATTATTCCTGATGCACCTGATCAGCAAGATGCGTGATGCCAGCAGTACTGAAAGTGGTAGCCGCATCGGGATTATCCTGAATGGTTCACCATTGTTTACTGGCAGTGCAGGCAGTGGCGAAAGCGAGATCCGTCGCTATATTTTAGAGGCCGACTTGCTGGAAGCCATTATTGCCTTACCGAACGACATGTTCTACAACACCGGGATTGCCACCTATATCTGGGTACTCAGCAATAAAAAAGCCGCTGAACGCAAAGGTAAGGTACAACTGATCAATGCCTCAAACCTCAGTACCAAAATGCGTAAGTCGCTTGGTTCAAAGCGTAACTATCTGACTGAAGCTGAAATTGCCACCATTACCCAAAATTACGGTGACTTTGTGGCGGTAGACACCTTGGCGCAGGATGGCGAAACCGAACAGCAAAAACCATTCGCCAGCAAAATCTTTGACAGTCATGAATTTGGCTATCGTCGCGTGACCATTGAACGTCCATTACGTTTATCGGCACAGATCACGGATAGCGCGATTGCTGCATTACGTTTTGCGCCAAAACCGTTTAATGCTGTGATGCAAAGCATCGATGCGCAATTGGGCACAGTCTTTGGTACAGCGTGGACAGCAGAAACTTATGGTCAGTTGCAGGACGTTGCGCTTGAAGTTCGTGCCCTGATTAAAGCCGAGTTCCCTGAGCTAAAAGAAAAAGACATTAAAGAGGTACTGGACAGCAAAATCTGGCTATTCCAGAAAGCCCTGATGGAAAAAGCCCAAGCTTTACAGAACGTGATTGGTACTGAGCAGTTTGATGATTTTAACCAGTTTGATGAAGTGTTGAAAAAAGCCCTCAAGCAAACCGACATCAAGCTGGATGCCAAAGAGAAGAAACAGCTGTTAGATGCCATCACCTGGAAGAATCCGGAAGCGGAACCGGTGATTAACAAGGTACTGAAACAGGCCGAAAACCCACTATATGGCCAGTTCAACTACCAGGGCAAAGTGGTGGAGTTTGTGCAGGATGGGGATTTGCGTGATGCCGAGAATATTGCACTGAATCCAAAGGTCAGTACCACAGAACTGATTGAAGAGTACTTTAAACGTGAAGTACAGCCCCATGTGCCTGATGCCTGGATTAATGCCGACAAGCGCGATGAAAAGGATGGCGAGATTGGTATTGTTGGATATGAGATTCCGTTTAACCGTCATTTCTACGTGTACCAGCCACCACGTGACCTAGCCGAGATTGATGCAGATTTGGATGCGGTCAGCCGTGAAATTATGGAACTTCTGCAAGAGGTGCATTCTTAATGGCGAATACAGTGGCGAAGTATCAGAAATATGCTGAGTATCAAGATTCAGGTATTGAATGGTTGTGTGAGATTCCTAGTCATTGGTTTCTCAAAAAGCATAAATATATTGCTGAATTTTCCAAAGGGAAAAATCCTGAATTATTATTTGATAATTATTCTGATGGTTTGTATCCATATTTATCAATGGATAGCTTGAGAGGAAAAGCTGATAGTAAATATGCTGAATATAAAAAAGGTTTAGTTTTAGTTCAGGATAATCAGCCTTTAATAATTTGGGATGGTTCTAATTCAGGCGAGTTTGTTTTAGGAAGGAAAGGGCTTCTTTCATCAACAATGGCATCTGCCTGTTTAATATATGAAATTCAAGATAAGTATTATTGGTATCTTTGTGTTTGTATAGAACCAGAAATGAGAAAACATGCAACAGGTATGGGTATCCCTCATGTGAATGGTGAAGAGCTTAGAGGAATTGTACTTCCATTACCTGAATTAAACGAACAAACCCAAATTGCCAATTTCCTCGACTATGAAACCGCCAAAATCGATCACCTGATTGAAAAACAACAACAACTGATTGAGCTGCTCAAAGAAAAACGTCAGGCGGTGATTAGCCATGCCGTGACCAAAGGACTTGATCCAAATGTTCCGATGAAAGATTCTGGGATGAAATGGTTGGGGGAAGTACCAAAGCATTGGTCTGTAAGTCTGATTAAGTACCAATGCAGAGAAATTACAGATGGGGCGCATATTTCTCCAGAGTTAGAAAATGGAGAACATCTCTTTATTTCGATTAGAGATATCAAAGAAGGTGTGATTAATTTTGAAGATACATTGCTGACATCAGAGAAAAGTTACCAGTATCTTGTACATACAGGATGTAAGCCATTTGCAGGTGACATTTTATTCAGTAAAGATGGAACAATAGGTCAAACTGCTATCACTCCTTCTAATATCAATTTTGTAGTAGCATCATCACTAATTATCATTAGGCCAAATTATTTTAAAGTAATTTCAGAGTTCTTGGATTTGTTGTTAAGAAGTGATGTAGTGCAAGAGCAGGTCGAAAGCTTTGTGAAAGGTGCTGCCTTAAGACGTTTATCGATACAAAATTTGCTAAAAATTTGGGGAGTATTTCCGCCAATAGATGAACAAGAAAAGATTGTTGAATTTGTTCTATTTCAGTTAGATAAATATAAAGTTCTTGAAGATAAAGCTGAGAAGCAAGTAGAACTATTAAAGGAACGCCGAACTGCTCTCATCTCAGCCGCAGTCACTGGAAAAATTGACGTGCGCAACTGGCAAGCGCCAACGGTTGCTGAGGCAGACACGGAGTTCAGCGCATGAGTCTAGACGCCACCCGTGAAAGTATTTTCCAGAACGACATCATTCAGCAGATGCTGGCTCAGGGCTGGCAATTCGGTACGCCACAAGGCTACAACCGTGAAACCGCCTTGTATGAGCAGGACGTACTAGATTTTGTGCAACAAACCCAAGCACAAGACTGGCAGAAGTTTCAGCGCATCTTTCCACAAGATACCGAACGGCATTTTCTAGAAGCCGTGGTTGCCCAGCTGAAGAAAGCCGACATCAATGCCACTGATGAACAGTCACGTAGCTATGGCACTTTAGGTGTACTGCGTCACGGGGTCAAAACCCGCAGCGCACGTTTTTTCCTCTGTCAGTTTAAACCAGAACATGCGCTAAATCCGGATACCTTAGCCAATTACAAAAAGAACATCTGCCGCATTGTGCCAGAGTTGGTCTATAGCCCGTATGCTACGGCTGCCGAGTTACAGGACACTGGCAAACAGGCCAAGAAATGGCGTATTGACTTGCGATTGTTTATTAACGGCTTTCCTGTTGCTACTCTCGAACTCAAGTCCGAGTTTAAACAGGCGGTGCAGAATGCCATGTTGCAGTACAAACGCACCCGCTTGCCGAAAGATCCAGAAACCAACAAGCCTGAACCCTTGCTGATGTTTAAGCGTGGCGCATTGGTACACTTTGCCGTGAGTCAATACGAAGTCTATATGGCGACCCAATTGGCCGGAGAAGATACCTTCTTCCTGCCGTTCAATAAAGGCACGCATGACGGTGGTGCAGGCAATGATGTGCCAGAAGACCAGAATCAGTACGCTACGGCCTATCTGTGGAATGAAGTCCTCACGCCGGACAATTTGCTGAATATCATTGGACGTTTTGTCCATCTGCAAATTGAAGAAAAAGAAGACTGGGAAGGCCGCAAGTACAAAAAAGAACTGCTGATCTTCCCGCGTTACCATCAGTGGAATGTGGTCACCAAACTGATCAATGCCGCATTAGAGGAGGGCACTGGACAGAAATATCTGATTCAGCACAGTGCAGGTTCAGGCAAGTCCAACTCGATTGCCTGGACAGCACATCAATTGTCGACCCTGTACGATCAACACAATCAGAAACTGTTTGATTCGGTGATTGTAGTCACTGACCGTACCATTCTGGATGCCCAGCTACAGGACACCATCTACCAGTTTGAACATGCCGATGGCGTGGTCGGACGCATCAATAACAAAGAAGGCGATGGCTCCAAGTCGGAAAAACTGGCCAAGGCACTGGAAACATCACAGCCGATTATCATTGTGACCATTCAGACTTTCCCCTTTGTGCTGCGTGCGATTGAAAACAGTACCAATCTGAAACAGCGACGTTATGCGGTGATTGCCGATGAAGCGCATTCTTCACAAAGCGGCTCTACGGCACGACAACTGAAAGAAGTGTTGATGCTGGAAGAGCGCGAAGAGGATGCTGAACTGTCCTCGGAAGATATTCTGGATGCGGTGGTGGCTGCACGTAAGGGCAGTAATAACCTCAGCTACTATGCCTTTACCGCGACACCGAAAGACAAAACCCTGCAACTGTTTGGCCGTGTACCCAATCCTGAGCTACCGCCATCCAAGCAAAACAAGCCGGAAGCCTTCCATGTCTACTCCATGCGCCAAGCCATTGAAGAAGGCTTTATTCTGGATGTGCTGAAAAACTATACCAACTATAAAGTGGTGTATAAGCTCAAACAAAAAATTGAAGAAGCCGACAAACAGGTCGATGCCAAAAAAGCCAAGATCAGGCTGAATCAATGGGTACGTCTGCATGACCACAACATTTCCCAGAAAGTGAAAGTCATTGTCGAACATTTTAAAAATAACGTGATGGGCTTATTGGGTGGGCAGGCTAAAGCCATGGTGGTGACCAGTTCACGTAAAGAAGCGGTGCGTTACAAGCTGGCCTTTGACAAATACGTGGCGGATCAGGGCTATAAGTCCATTCAGGCTATGGTCGCATTCTCGGGTGAGGTTGAGTTTAATGACAAGGATACCGACAGCAGTGGTTTAGTCGGGCAGACCTTTAATGAACGCAACATGAACCCGGGACTGAAAGGTCGGGAAATGCGCAAGGCCTTTGACAGTGATGACTATCAGGTGATGCTGGTGGCCAACAAGTTCCAGACTGGCTTTGACCAACCGAAACTGTGTGCCATGTACGTAGACAAAAAGCTGGGTGGTGTTGAGTGCGTACAAACCTTGTCACGCTTGAACCGCACCTATCCGGGCAAAGCGGAATCTGGCACCTTTGTCTTGGACTTCTTTAACGATCCTGAAGACATTCTTGGGGCCTTCCAGCCTTACTTTCAAACCGCAGAACTGGCTGATGTATCGAATCCGGATCAGATCTTTGACCTGTTTGAAAAGCTGAAAGCTACCAAGATTTTTCTGTGGACGGAAGTTGAACAGTTTGTCGAAGCGTTCTTTACCAAGAACAAATCCAATGCCGCGATCAGTAACATTTGCAAGCCTGCGGTTGAACGCTGGCAGAAACGCTATAGCCAAGCCATCGAAGCCTATAACACCAGTCGCGATATGCTGGAACGCTGCAAGAAAACCAATGATGCGGTGCTGATTGCCAATGCCGACAATGCCTTTAAAGAGGCCAAGCTTGAAAAAGACAAGCTGGAAATCTTTAAAAAAGACTTGGGAAGTTTTACCCGTTTTTACGAGTTTATGTCACAGATCGTGGACTACGATGATAAAGAACTGGAAAAACTTAGTCTGTATGCGCGTAACCTGCGTCCATTGCTGCGTGAAACCGCAACGAAAGATGATGAGGTGGACTTAAGTAATGTCAGCATGAGCCATTACCGCTTGTCCAAGATCCGTCAGCAGGACATCAAGCTGAAAGAAGATGCCGAAGATTTTAAGCTAGAACCCGGCAATGACCTCGGTGCAGCCAAGCCACGCGATAAGAAAGAAGAGTTCCTGTCACAGATTATAGAGCGTCTGAATGATGTCTTTATCACTGATAACCTAACCGATAAAGACATGCTGAACTATGCCTATACGGTACGTGACAAGTTGGCGGAAAATGAGATTGTGATGAAGCAGATTGCCAACAATACCCGTGAACAAGCCATGCTGGGTGATTTCCCGAAAGCGATGGATGATGCCATTCTTGGTAGCAGTGCCGCCCATCAGGAACAGATGATGCAGTTACTTTCTGATCCGGCGAAGGCCAGCATATTTGCACGGGTGATCTTTGATATGTTGAGCAGTCCAAGATGACCGCTAAATTAACAAAGGGGGTCAGTTTTTAAATGCCGTTAGGGGGCATTTTTACAATGCCGATAACACTTGGGATGGGCATGAATTATTAGATACGCTTAGAGATCAGAATGTTTGGAATCATATTAAAGAGATTTCTAAAGAAAAAGGCGTAGATATAACTTTTGAATCTATTAAGGTCATGCTTGGTTTAGCTTTGACTAGTTTATTAACTTAAAGCATTTTCAGAAGAGCAGTATATTTGGAATTGCATATATATGTCTATTCGTATATAAATATATGTAAAGATTCAATTGAGTTTGAGTAAATGACTGCGATTCCAAAAGTGAAGATTTATCACAACCCTGAATGTGGAACATCACGCAACACATTGGCCTTAATTCGTAATGCCAACATTGAACCTGAAGTGATTGAGTATCTAGTTACACCACCATCGAAAAATGAACTGATTCAAATGATCGTAAATGCGGGTTTAACCGTGCGAGAGGCAATTCGTAAAAATGTTGTGCCGTATTCTGAGCTAGAACTAGAACGTGATGATTGGACGGATGAACAGCTTTTAGATTTTATGCTTCAGTATCCAATTTTGATTAACCGTCCATTCGTGGTAACTGAATTAGGAACTCGTTTAAGTCGTCCGTCAGAGCTGGTTTTAGAAATTCTACCCCTCTCACAAAAAGGTGCTTTCACTAAAGAGGATGGTGAACAAGTGATTGATGCAAATGGGCAGCGATTGAAATAAAAATTTCATGGATATATGTGAATATTGATATATCCATATGTTTGAGTGGGTAAAAATATGGATCAAATCAATTTCTTTAAATGTTTGGCTGATGAAACTCGATTCAACATTGTCATGTTGGTTCTTGGGAATAATGAACAGTGTGTCTGTGATTTGACTGAAAAATTACAGTTGAGCCAACCTAAGATTTCACGGCATTTAGCCTTACTGCGTTCTTCGGGTCTCTTACAAGATCGACGTCAAGGGCAATGGGTCTATTACAGTCTCAATCCTAATTTACCCATTTGGTGCCTAGACATACTTAACACCCTTAAAAATGCTGATTTACAGCCAAAAGTTGCTCCATCATTTCAACAAATCAATAGTTATTGCGAGTAGAACAATATGAAATTCCTTTTTTTGTGTACTGGAAATAGTTGCCGTAGCATTTTGTCCGAAGTGCTTTTTAATAGTCGTGCCCCAGAGGGTTGGAAAGCTTATAGTGCGGGCAGTAAACCATCGGGACAGGTACACCCACTGACGATTGAAACCTTGGAAAATCTAGGTCTGTCAACAGATGGTTTGTGGAGTAAAACCATTGATGATTGTGAACAATACCAACCTGATGTGGTGATTACGGTTTGTGATTCAGCAGCACAAGAA
>NZ_DJLC01000221.1:0-7922 GCF_002434875.1 Acinetobacter sp. UBA6526
AAAAAAGGGAAGCTTTTGCTTCCCTTTTTTATTGAGCTTTTAACCTATGGTGAGATAAGTATTTTCCCAAATGGTCGGGTTAAACTCACCTTGAACCAACTGGATATAACGACCTGCTACATGATCGATAGCAATACAATCATCTACATCAACGACACGGTCTGTATGCGGTTTATGCCAGTGTTGCTCGATATATTGCTTACCGAGCTGTTTTGCATTTGTTGAATCTGTAGCCACGACAAGATGATAGCTATGTAACTCACCGAAAATATTCGGGACATATCCACCCAAATTGATCAAATACAATTTTTCATCCGAAACTGACGGCGCTGCATCAGAAAAATGTATTTGGTACTTCACACCTTGCGATTGCACACCTGTAAACTGTGTCCAAGCATCAATATGCAATCCTTTCAACTCACCAAACCAAGCTTGTTTTAACTGTGGCATGATTTCAGGTAGTGTTTCACCTATTGCCATTACTACATCATGAACTTCAGTATTGGCTTTTGCATGTCGACCACCCAACATCACCATAAACAAACTTTGCATTGTGAAAACTTACATCTCAACCATTTCAACGCCATCAATACGCGCAACTGTCATTAAGTCTTTATCACCACGACCTGAAACGGTTGCAATGATGATTTGATCTTTAGACATGGTTGGCGCAAGTTTAGTGACATAAGCCATGGCATGTGAGCTTTCAAGTGCAGGAATAACCCCTTCAATCTTGGTGAGATCACGGAAACCTTGTAGCGCTTCGTCATCATTGATCGGCACATATTCAACACGTTTCATATCTTTTAAGAAACTATGTTCGGGACCGACACCCGGATAGTCTAGACCTGCAGAAATACTATGTGTTTCAATGATCTGACCCTGTTCATCTGACATCAAGTAGGTACGGTTACCATGTAATACGCCGACATGACCTGCATTTAATGGCGCAGAGTGTTTACCAGTTTCAATGCCGTAACCCGCTGCTTCAACACCATACATTTTCACATCTTGATCATTCAAGAATGGATAGAACAAGCCCATCGCATTTGAACCACCACCAACACAAGCAACCAATGCGTCAGGTAAACGACCTGCTTGCTCTTGAATTTGACGGCGTGCTTCACGACCAATAATCGACTGGAAGTCACGAACAAGCTGAGGATATGGATGTGGTCCAGCAACAGTACCGATCACATAGTAAGTGCTATCAACATTGGTGACCCAGTCACGCATTGCTTCGTTCATGGCATCTTTCAATGTTTTTGAACCACTTTGTACAGGAACAACTGTCGCACCAAGGAAACGCATACGATATACATTCATCGCTTGACGTTTTACGTCTTCAGCGCCCATGTACACCACGCACTCCATACCCAAACGTGCTGCAATGGTTGCCGTCGCCACACCATGCTGACCTGCACCTGTTTCAGCAATGATACGCTTCTTACCTGATAGCTTTGCCAATAATGCCTGACCAATCGTGTTATTCACTTTGTGTGAACCCGTGTGATTCAAGTCTTCACGTTTCAGGTAAATTTGCGCACCGCCGAGGTGCTGAGACCATCGTTCAGCATAATAAAGTGGACTAGGACGACCAACATAGAACGCAAGATCACGATCAAACTCTGCCAAAAACTGAGCATCATTTTTCATACGACCATAAAGATTTTCTAAATCTTCAAGTGCAGCCATTAGCGTTTCTGACACAAAACGTCCACCATGAATACCGAAATGCCCTTGAGCATCTGGAAACTGGGTGTAGTCAATCACGTTATTTTGCTGATCCACGTTGGACTCCTTGCATAAATTTTTCAATGAGTTGTTGGTCTTTTATACCTTTTGCGGACTCTACGCCTCCGCTGACATCCACAGCAAAAGCAGCTGTAGTATCAATAGCTTCACTCACATTTTCAGGTGTTAATCCACCTGCCAAAATTAGTGGAATTTCAAGTTGAGGAAATTTGTTCCAATCAAAGCGATGGCCTGTTCCACCCTTTAACTCAGGATGCCATGCATCTAACAATACCGCACTGGCACCAGCCGCTTGATAGCGTTGAACTTCTGCCACTACATCTAAGTCAGATTTCACTTGAATTGCTTTATACCAACGACGTTTACATGATTCTGCGATCTGCTGACATTGTTCAGGTGTTTCATCACCATGTAGTTGTAATACATCCAACGGAACTGAATCAAGCACCGTTTTTATTTCTTCAGCACTAGCATTTACAAACAATCCCACCAATTGCACATAAGGCGGAATAAGTTTTGCCAACGATTGCGCTTGCTCAATAGTCACATGGCGAGGACTAGGCGGGAAAAATACAAAACCGATTGCATCTGCGCCTGCCTGCACCACAGCTTGAATATCTTGTGCTCGAGTTATTCCACAAATCTTGGCGCGAGTTCGCATTTGAGATTGGCGCATGATGTGTCCAATTTAAAATGAATATTTTGAAACCATCGCATTGTAATGCAATTTGACTCACTTGGGGCAAAGTTCATTTCGAAATGCGATTGTTTAAAAAACGTTAACACTTTATACTTCGCCCAATATCGCAACAAGTCTAAAGCAAATTCTTTTGCTTATAGGGAAGTTGGTGAGAATCCAACACTGCCCTCGCAACGGTAACACCGAATTATTAATCAAGCTCAACGCCAAATCACTGCGTCGGATCGATGTGGGAAGATGATTAATAGCATCATCATTGTGATGATATAGTGAAGTCCGGAGACCTGCTTGTTGTTCATTTCCACATTAACATTCACGATGGGTGAATGTCTGGAGCGACATCATGTCTACAGTTTTTCAACCAACTCGTTTAGTTGGTGCTATCGCTATTGCGATGGGGTTTTCTTCACCTGCTTTTGCTCAAGATCAATCAACAGAAAAAACAGCAACGCTCGATACGATTGTTGTGACAGCATCTCGTAGCGAACAAAAAATTAGCGAAGTTCCAGCGCGTATCAATATTATTGAACCAAAGATTCTCGAACAATCGCCAATTGCTTCTTTACCACAACTATTAGAAACCGATGCTTCAATCAACATGGTACAAAGCGGCGGTTATGGTCAATCAGCTTCTATTTTTTTACGCGGAACTAACTCTAACCATACATTGCTGTTAAGAGATGGGGTTCGTCTTAACTCAAATACATCTGGTACAGCATCATTACCATTTATTGATACAACTGATATTAAACAAATTGAAGTCTTAAAAGGCCCAGCATCAGTTCTATATGGTGCAGATGCAATTGGTGGTGTAGTACAGCTTATCTCAAAAACTCCAGAAAAAACTTCAGCATTCATAACTGGGGAAATTGGCGAAAATAAAACGTATAAGTCAGTTGTTGGCGCAGATCTCGCTGAAAATGGTTTTTATGCTCAAATTCGTGGACAACGCTTAGAAACTGACGGTACACCAGTCACTGATGCAAAAGACAATAAAAAAGCCAGTTTTGATCAAAAAGGCTATAGCGCAAAAATCGGTGTTGAAAAAGAGCTATTTGCAGCTTCTGTCGATTATAGTGAAAACGAAGGCTATAGTGACTATGACAACTACGGCAACCTCGTTTCTCAAGACTTTAAAAATGAAGTGATCAACGTAAAAGGTCGAGCAAATGTTCTTGATAATCTAGCTATCCATGCTCGTTTATCGCAGTTCAAAGATGATTTAAATCAGAATAACTCTCCAGACTACGTTTATAGTACTACACAAGAAGCTGAGCTTTATACCAAATGGCAAATGACGCCTGCTCAGAATATTTTAGTGGGTTCAACATATAAAGACATCAAAGGTGATGTGTACTCTAAAAATCTTTGGGGTGGCCAAGACGTTAAATATAAAGAATCAGTAGATACGATTGGTTACTTCGCGCAGCACCAATACAAAAGTAATGGTTTAGAAACGCAAGTTGGCGTTCGTGTTGAAGATAATGAAAAGTTTGGTACACATACTGTTGGTCAAGGTGCTATTCGCTATCAAGTTCTACCACTTACAAGCGTTTATGCAAATATTGGCTCTGCATTCCGCGCACCGACTACAAATGACTTATATGCTATTTCATGGGGTGGAAATCCAGACCTTAAGCCTGAAGAAAGCTTTTCTTACGAAATTGGTGTCGATCAAAAGCTAAATTACAATATCAACCTTGGTTTATCTATTTACCGAAATAAAGTTGATAACCTTATCAGCTATCAAGGAAATAAATTAATCAACGTAAATAAAGCGACGTTTACAGGCGGGGAAGCATCCCTCAAATGGCAACAAGATGAACTCTTTTTAAGTACAACTTATGCTTATGTACAAGCAAAAGATGATGAAACCAAAAAAGATCTAAACCGCCGCCCACGCCAAAGCTTAACGCTTACAACAGGTTGGGATGATGGTGAGTATGGTGTTTCAGCTTCTGTAGTTGCTAAATCAAATTCAAAAGACTTTGCTGATTGGCCATCTACTACACCGACAACCAATCCTGGTTACGTGACAACGAATGTAAATATTTATTGGCAGCCGATTCCGATGATCAAGCTGTTTGCAAATATTGAAAACATTGGGGATGTAAATTACAAAACAGCCTATAACGGTAATGGTGTGTATTACATCAACGGTGGTCGTCAAGCTTCTGCTGGCGTAACTTTCCGTTATTAATCGCGCAAACAAATAACAAAAATATTTTCTTAACTCCATTTTCGGGGTAATGTTTTGACCGACATTATCCCCTTTTTATTTTTAGGAAACCCAATGGGACATCGTTTAAGCAAAATCTATACACGTACAGGTGATTCAGGCACAACTGGTCTTGGAGATGGTTCTCGTGTAGCCAAAGATGATTTGCGTATTACCGCCTTGGGTGACGTTGATGAACTTAATGCAACTATTGGCGTATTAAGAGCACAAATCAGCGCATCTCAAATTGAAAATAAAACCGATTGGGATAAAAGTCTAAGCCTAATTCAACATTGGTTATTTGATCTTGGTGGTGAAGTGTGTATTCCAAACTATCACCTGCTCCAACCTGTATGTATCGAGTTTCTTGAAAAAGAAATCGATCAAATGAATGAATCTTTGCCAATGCTCAAAGAATTTATATTACCGTCAGGAAGCTTGGCTTGTAGTTATGCTCATCAAGCACGTGCCGTATGCCGCCGCGCCGAACGCGCATTAATGTCTGTACAGAATCGAGACCAAAATATTCAAGCAACCGCATTACAATTATTGAATCGTTTATCAGACTGGTTATTTGTTGCTTCACGTGCTTTACAACGTGCCGAAGGTGGTAGTGAAGTTCTGTGGCAAAAAAATATTAATGACAGCATCGACCCACAATAAGCTAAAAGGCAGATAACGAATGCAAATTATTGGTCATCGTGGTGCACGAGGGGAAGCTCCCGAAAATACTTTAGGTGGCTTTCGCTACCTGCATGATTTAGGCATACGTTCAGTTGAGTTTGATGTACGCCAACTCAAAGATGACCAATTGGTTGTGATTCATGATGATGATTTTGTTCGTACCACGGGCAGATCACAACATGTTGAAAGCTGTAATTTACTTGAAGCACAACAATTCGATCATCGCCATCAATGGCATGCGTGGGCATTTGAAGAATACACCCCTAATCTTCCCCACGTTTTAGATTGCTTAACTGACTTTGAGCATATCGAAGTTGAAGTGAAAGCTGTCTCGGATGAGGCTGCTGCCAAACGCTTAATTCACCAATTACAACAAGACCTCAAAGGCTTTGAAAAAACAGCAACAATTACCAGTTTTGATATCAAAATTTTAGCTGCTCTCACCCAACAGCAAAGCCATTTTAAACGAGGCTTGCTGATCGAAATACCAGTCGGAGAATATGCAATTGAACTTGCACATCAATATGGCTGTTGTCGAATTGGATGGAAAGATCAACTCGCTACAGATGACATCATTCACCAAACTCAGCAAGCCAATTTAGAAATCAGCGTATGGACTGTGAATGATGTTGATCGAGCCAAACATCTCCAACAACTCGGTATCCAAGGTTTAATTACAGATGTTCCGACAATGATGTTACAACACCTTCAGTTATAAGAAAGGCAGAACAAATTCTGCCTTTCTTTTTTACTTTTTACGCTGTGCTTGTATTAATCTCTGCCCTTTAGCATCTAACAAATATAAATTTGTTCCATCAAATTGGAAGCGTGTAACACGTTGTATTGCATCCATAAGATCCGCCTCTTGAGCTAAAGCCTTATTACAACTGTAATGCCCCGCCATGACATCAAAATCAAGCTTTCTTTGAGCAAAGTCATAGGTGTAACGTCCATAAAGGTTATTACATCCCGTATGCCCAGAAACCAATTTTGATACCGAGTTCAGAGAAAAGCTTGGATACTGATTAAAGAACAAAGCCCGCTTGTTTTGAATCATGGTAATTTGCCAATCGACATCTTGAACGCCATCAGTACTTTTACGTACTTGCATACTCGGTAACTGAGTTACTCGTTTAGGCTGTAAGGTATTTTTTTGCACTTTTGATGGCTGGCTTTGACA
Organism: Acinetobacter sp. UBA6526; assembly: GCF_002434875.1. Classification (NCBI taxonomy): domain Bacteria; kingdom Pseudomonadati; phylum Pseudomonadota; class Gammaproteobacteria; order Moraxellales; family Moraxellaceae; genus Acinetobacter; species Acinetobacter sp. UBA6526. The sequence goes on from NZ_DJLC01000221.1 coordinate 6,538, forward strand.
AGCCGCAAGCATCACAACAGTAGATAATATGAAAGTTTTGTTAAAAAATGCCTTCTTGGAGAAAATAGGATTTTTCACGGTAAATTGCTCAGACATTGATTTATTTCACCTTTTAATTCATTGATCAAGCTAACAAATGAATTCTGTTACTGTTCTTTCGATACAACTGTACAATAATACTAGTGCTAATGAATCCGAGCATGCTAATATCAGTGATAACATAGCAATATATCGTCATGATTGGTTTTGCTATCTCGTTTAGTTTTATTATCTTGTGCAAACAAGGATATTAGGAGCGCTGCCGGATATGAATTCCGCCCCACTCAAGAAAGCACCTATTAATTGGATTGCAATTTTTGCCTTGGTATTTCTACCAATTGTTGCACTAATTTCTATTCCAATCTATACCTATCATCATGACTTCAGTATGGGCGCATGGATTAGCATGTTTGTCTTACTGGGTATAAGCAGTTTAGGTATTACTGCAGGCTATCACCGCTTATGGGCACATCGTGCTTATGAAGCAGCTTTACCTCTTAAAATTTTATTGATGATCGCAGGTACATTTGCAGTTCAAAACAGCATTCTGTTTTGGGCTTCTGGTCACCGTACACATCACCGTCATGTTGATGACGTCGACCAAGATCCTTATTCAATTAATAATGGTTTTTGGTACGCGCATATGGGTTGGATGTTACGTAACTACCCAGCCGCTGAACCAAACTATAAAAATGCACCAGACTTGTTAAATGACAAGTTAGTGATGTTCCAAGATAAATATTACGTTCCACTCGTCATTGCTGTCCATGCAGGTATTTTGTTACCTATTGGTTGGCTTGTAGGCGATATCTGGGGCGTATTACTTCTAGGTGGTTTGGTTCGCTTATTCATCAGCCATCATGTGACTTTTTTCATCAACTCGCTTTGCCACATGTGGGGCAAACGTCCATACACAGATGAAAATACGGCGCGTGATAACTTTATTCTCGCCATCCTCACTTGGGGCGAGGGTTATCATAATTACCACCACATTTTCCAATACGACTATCGTAATGGGGTAAAATGGTGGCAATATGACCCAACAAAATGGTTGATTTGGACGAGTTCTAAGCTCGGTCTAGCTAAAAACTTACGTCGTATTCCAAGCTTTAATATTAAAAAAGCCGAACTTGCGATGAAGTTTAAATATGCTGAACAAGATTTGGCAATTTATGGGCACGATGTAAATACTGACATCGTTCAAATGAAGCAACGTATTGCGCAAGAATATGAAGCATTTACCCATACCTTAAATGATTGGGCTAAATTGAAAGAGCAGGAAATTCAAGCGAAAAAAGCCGCCGTCGCTGAGAAAATTCATCAAATGGACCATAAACTGAAAGTTG
>NZ_DJLC01000185.1:0-12078 GCF_002434875.1 Acinetobacter sp. UBA6526
TCAGATCAGGTTTGAGCTAGTACAGCTCAATTAATAAAAAAATTAACTCTAAAAATCAGTCCCTCCATATTTAATTACGGAAGGACGGTTCATTAGTATTATATATTTTACAGCTAGGTTTTCGAATTATATATTTTTTACACGGTTACTCAGGTCCTGCATTAACAATGGGTCTAAAAATTGATCTAGTTTTTCCCAGTTTTCTACATACTGGTTTAAAGTATCGTTCATACATGCTTTTTTTATAAAAACCAACATATAGTATCCATCTAAAATTATTCCTATGAACCTAGATTTACTATCAAATAGCATATAACCACCATTTAGCATTTGCATAAATGAGCTACTCACAGATCTTAGTATTTCCTTTTTCATCAAAGTTTTAGCGATCATTAAAGGTTCAAAGGATTGAAATAGAATATCTTTACTATCACTAATTGGGATCCAATAAACACTCTCTTTATCCCCACCCATTATTGAGCACAATTTTTCAAATAACGAGAGATAACAACTATCATTCGAATAATTAAAAAAATCTATTAATTTTTCTCCTGACTTAATTTGAGTCATATCCTCCCCCACTTCGGTTTCACAATTATTCCATTCATTGAATAATTTAAGAAAACTAATTAATTCACTATTACTTAGTAAATCATAACTCCCTTTTAAAGGATCGTTATCCTCAATCCATGGTTTATCTTTCATAGCGAATCTCCATCACTTTTTGTCCATTCGATTTCTGAATCTCAATTGTTTTAGGCCCTGTTGTACTCGGCCTAAAGATAACTTTAGTCCCATCTTGTAGCACTGACATCTTGAAATTTTCTGTATCTTTAACTATCTGTCCACCAACAGTTAATAACTTATAATCTGATAATCGAGTTCTACTTGCATCTTGGGTGTAATTTAGAACGCCCTTTCCAGAAGTAGTATTGGTAGATGTCGATAAAATGTTATCTATTCGATTTAAGGTTGCACTACTGGCACCTTGAAATTTAGGTGATTGATTAATATTTTTCTTAATAACTTTCTGATCGACTTTTAATACATCAACACTTTTCCCAGCCTTAAGATCCACCCCAATAACTAAATCAAGGATTGCTAATGATTTTTCAGCAGCCGTTGCACTAGGATCAAGTATTGTCTTAATACTGTCTCCACCATTCTGTATTTCACCTTTAACAACATCTTTTAACAGGCCAGGTATATCATTTGCTGTTAGTTTTTTACCTGCATCTAATTCTGCTTTAATCGCTTTAGCAGTCTTCCAAACGGCTTTTCCAGCTGTACTTAATGGTTTTAGTGTATTATTTTCAACTGCTATCTCTGCTTTATTAGCGGCAGTAATAACATCATATCCAGCAAATGCGGAAACTGTACCTGCTACAATTTTACTAGTATCTGTAATACTCTTTCTTTCAGCCTCCGTTAAATCAAGCGCTGTTTTTCCTTCAGGAATCATGAGCGCTGCAACAATCTCACCTACGCCAGCTCCAATTGCACCTGCTCCACAACTTGAATCCGCAGCTGCCGCTGTTGCACATCCCGCTGCGGCATGGGCTATTTTATGAAGCACATATTCAAGCGTACCGGGCTCGAGTTGTCCAAAAGTTGTACCAATTTGGCTTGCTAATTCACCTTGTAATGAGCTAGATAATCCTGCTAATAAAGCTTTTTCAAGATTATCCTGTAAATTTCCACCATTAATTGCCGTTTGTACTAAAGTCGAACCAACTGTATTTGTAAAGTTATTCATTAAACGATCAGGAAAATAGGCACTGTCAGGTTTAAGATTTAAAGAGGCACCAACTTGACTCAACAGCCCAGCAGTTACCACACTTGTTGCTAGATTTCGTACAGAGTCTTTACTACCTAGATCTTTTAAAGTTTTGGTGATATCTCCACCATTATTAATCAGACTAACACTTGCCTGAGAAGCTAATGTTGTAACAGCCGCCTGAGCACCAACACCTAATGATGCAACTCCTGTCGCGGAGGTAACAGAAGTGGCAGCAGCTGTGCCTGCACCAGAAGTTAATACTGTCACGATAAGGACAATGATCGCAGCCCCTGCACCTGTTAACCCTTGAGATTTATAATCCCAATTCTCTTGAGCCAGTTTTACTGCTTCCCAATTCACATCTTTTCGAGCAATAAGGCTTTTTAAATATTCATTACCAGGCTGTTTGGAAAGCTTTATAATCTCAGCAGTTACATCATTATTTTTACCAGAAACTACAGGTACCTGAACAGTTAATCCCCCCTTCGCTTCAAATTTTGGTGCTACTGGCCCATTAAAGCTTGGCAGTTGCGCTGTCTCTGTAATAGAGCCTTTATCTTGCATTGACTGCCATACAACTGAGTTTTTTTCCTTATGAATGGATTGCTCAACTCTGCTCGTAGCAGGAGTAATAACAATATTGCCTCCAGCCGTTATCGTAGCGCCTTTAAGATAATTGAACTCCGAACCCTGAATCAACGTATCAAAGTCAGACCTTGTATTGATGTAATCAGCCTTAGCTTTTACGGGTAATTGACTCAATTCTTTGTAGCTATTATTTGATTTTGAGTCATTATATTTCAGTCCCCAAAACGAAGATTTCTTTCTTGTTGTGGTTTCTTTCCGATTCAACTCATCTGTCACAAGTAATTTGAGATTCTTCGCATGAATATCAATATTACCGCCATTATTTGCATTCATTACCGTTGAATACAGGACTGAATCACCTTTACTTTTTATATTGATATTATTTGCACTAATTTCTACTGGTTGAGACGATATATTTTGCTTTTGAATCACCGTTTCAATTGTTTTCTTTTTCCCGAAGAAATTTCTTTTTCTCGTTATATTTGTTTTTCTGTCGTAAGTTTGATCTTGTCCCGCTAATAATGATAGATCATGTGTACTATCTAAATTCACATTTCCTTCTGAAGCACTAATAATGGCCCCCTGAATCACTAAATTGTCTGTTAGATTAGCCCCATTAACTTTAATATCTACACCTTTAGTGCCCAAAATTAGAGGCTTTCTAAAATACTCCTTTACTGAATAATTTGAGTCACCCTCTTTTCCTAACTCATAACTATCTACATGACCATCAATCAAAATACCTGCATCGATTTGGTCTGCCACATCTTTGGACGTTAAAGCTTTCTCTAGTGTACCTTTCGACTCTATAAGCATCTTGCCCCAAGATTCCAAGTGAGACCCTCGAACCAATACGCCTCTGTTGGAAGATAAGTTTACATCCCCTGAAGCAATTAACTTAGCCCCAACATGTTCATACCCATTTAAATTGGAAGAAAAAAACCTAGTATCATCAGCAATTTGTTTACCGTCATTTTCAAGTTCATTCTTAAATTGTCTTATACCCTCTTGACCATAAATTGAAGTCATAATCATCATCGATGGTGAGGATGGATTATTTAAAGTTGCTAACTGTTGATCATTCACAAATTTCATCAATCTTAAATACTCAAGATTGCTAGCAGAATTACTTGAAATCAGTTCATTCTTCACACTGTCAATCGTGAGGTCATTTTTTGTTGATGTAATATCTATATTTTTGCCTTTTAATGTAGAACCTTGTATGACAACACTCTGACCATCTAAATGAATGTTTCCATTACTTGTTTCTAAGGTTAAAATCTTTTCCGACCCAATCCCTGCTTTTCCGCCATACCCTTTTAAAGTTAAAATACCGTTCTTTGAAGTTAAATCAATATCACCTACTGCAGATAACTTATGCTTTAAAGGATCAATAGTAAGATTACTACCCGTTTGAATACTTAAATCACCATTAAGACTATTCAGTTTTGCATCATTTTTTAATAAATCACTACCGATAGCTCTATAATTCATTCCAGCATTGTCTAGAATAAAACCACCTGCTTCAATTAAAACAGCACCACCTGTAATCGTGGCATTTTGCAGTACTTGATTCCCCGTAGCAGTGACAGAAGTAACACCTTTAGATGTTAGATTAGTGGTTTTATTTGGAATCCATTTTGTTGCTGGCGTGTATTCCGCATTGATATAAACCGTACGTCCAGAATTCAAGGCCAAATGCTGATCAGAGGTTGCCGTTACCCCTTGCAAAGTAAGTAAATCTTTTGCGTGCAGCTCAGTATTTCCTTTCGAAGTCAACACACTATCTTTTAGTGTCGTCATCCCTGTTTTATTATTAATTTTAAGCTCACCAGCAGTTGCGGTTAGTCGTGTATTTGCTATTTGAATATTGGATTTATTATTTTCTATTGAAATTGATTGACCATTTAAAACATTCGTTACGACTTGATCTCTACCTTCATCATCGTTATGAACAGTGACATCTATATTAGGCAGTAAATTTACTCCGCTTCCACCTATAAGACTTATCTCACCCTGAGCTGCCGATAGATCAGTAGCAGCAATGTTAATTAAACCATCCCCAGTCGTACCAACTATCACACCCTTACTACCATTAATATTGGTTTTGTCGGTCGTCTTTGTCTCGTAAGAGTAAATGCTTCTAACATTCTGAGTAGAATTTAAGTTAACGTCTTTACTTGCCAGGATTGAAACCTTTCCACCTGTCGCTGCTTTTAAGCTATTCGCAGTAATGCTTCCGCCTATTGCATTGACATTAATATCTCCAGTATTCCCCCAGAACCGACTCCCTTGTTCAAGTACGATATCACCACCATTACTGACAATATCAACCCCATTCGCCCCTGAACCTGTCATGTAAATATTCTTAGTTTGAATACTTTTTCCAGAAAGACTTAATCCACCTCCACCTGATAATTTCGAGCTTGCATCTTTGCCTACTAGTGTAAGTGCATTCCCTGCCCCAAGTTGAATTTTTCCTGATGTATAAGGTAGTTCTTGGCTCGTGGTACTAAAGTTAAGATTGTTCCCCGCATAGACATTCAAACTATTGATCTGTGCCAACGTGCTGTCTGTTTTTTTCAAGAAATTAATATTATTTAACGTAATATCTTGATCCGAATATACATTTAAGCCTTTAAGAGCATAAATAGTACCACCTTGAACATTGATGGTATTCGTAGTGCTATCTTTTAATGAGGATTGCAGATTGATTTCACCCGTTGAAGCATGTAGTCGGGTATCCTTAAGCTTTAAGTTTGTATTTCCAAAAAGGCTTAAATCTTTTGCTGCAACAAACCCGCCTTTATTTGAAATAAGATTTTGGTTGGCTTGAATCATGGCTGAACCACGATTACTTCTTAACTCAGATCCAGATTCCAATGTAATATTTTTAGCATCTATATATAAATCACCTAAATAACCGAGATTGGACACTTTAGTAGATGCTGCTACATTCAGGTTGCCATTTGCACTCAACATTAATGGAGATGAGGTTGCCCCACCATAATTTAGTGTAATATCTTTTGCTTTAACATTAATATCATTTCCAGCATCAATGCTTAGAATTCCATAGCTATTAATACTACCTGATGAGTTGATGTCACCAGCAACACCTGTACCAGTCGTACTAATACTCACTAAACCTTGTGTTTTGCTCGTTGAACTAATTGTCCCTTGATGTTCAATTTTACCTTTACTGGTTAACACTACATTATTTTGAGCTTGGATCACGCCAGCATTATTTACCCCTACACCAGCTTCATTGGCATATAGATAAATACTGTTTGCATAAAGTCCTCCCAATTGCGCAACATCGATTGCTACTGTTGGTTTCGTTCCTGATCCTGTCGTTGTCGTAATTTCGCTAGTATCAGCAGCGATCGTATTTGCTCCTGTAACCGCTGTGATCGTATTAGCATTGACAGGTGCATTAATTGCAATTGAACGCCCCAATAACTCTAATGCAATTGGGTTATTTGCATTACCACCTAACCCTCGCTTATTCACATCAGGATTAATTGTGATTGCACCTTGCTTAACTGTATGCTGCTTAATAGAACCATCACTATTATAAGACAATGCACCCGTCGAAAGTGTCACTTGATTAGCATTGATGAACCCACCACCATTGACAGTAATACCAGTTGGGTTTGCAATCACCACATTCGCTCTTGATCCCAAGACTTCTAGATTACCCTGTAGCAAACTTGGATTGCTTGAAACGACTTCATTCACAATTGTCGTTGCTGCACCTTTGGCTAGATTTGGGTTAGCCGCGATAGAGGTTTTGGTAATCTGACTGGTGGCTGCACCGCGAGAGTTATTGAGAATTACACCATTTTGATTCACATCAAATTGAGTATAACTATTACGTGAAACACCAGATGCTGATGGTGCTGTAATCCAGACATTGGCAGCATTTCCTGCTTTCAATACTGTTGCTTGATGAGCCACAGCTGCATTTTTATTGACTGTAACATTGGCATAAATCGGTGTAATCACCATCAAACTTGAAAGCGCGAGTACCAATTGTCTTAAGGTTCTTTGACCCGTATTTGTCTCATCTGTTATGTGTTCTGAACCGCCACACTGATTTTGAGGATCAATTGTAGATTTAACACGGGGGGATGTATCACCTTGATGAGATTTGGCCAATTCGGAAACGGCAACATACGTTCCAAGTTTTGCATTAAATTTTGTGCGATAAAATTGCTTGTTCATTTTCTTACCTATATTTCTATTCGTTAATTTGCTTAATAATTGAATGAGAGATTAAATCCAGTAATGGTATCTTTCTGAATATGTTGAGGTGCGACTAAACCCCGAGCGATAAAAAACTCACCATTGAGATGCTTAAATTGAGTTCTTAAACCAATGACACTGCCTAGAAGATATCGGTCTGAGTAATATTGAGTTCCTTCCCCAGACACCAGCCCTTGATCTAAGCCTGCATAAAGTGAGAAATTTGGAATTGGATTAAGCCAGTGGATGGTTTGTTGTAGGTAGTGTCCATTATTGCCAACCATACTTTGTTCAGGTCGATAACCTCGGATACTGTATCGCCCCCCGATATTAAAAGTTTCCTGACTGACAACTTTTTGCGGACTCCACTGGGCTTGCCAATTTAACTGATACATAAAACTTTGCTTAGCTGTTTGCCATGGCATTACATATTGGAAAGCTGCATTCCAAATCCCTGCTCTAGAGTCACCCTCTCCAGTAAAATCCTCAGCGGTTTGGCTTGCACCGAATATGCCTGTTCCCTTTCTATAGCTGAGTTGAGCATTAAATGTTTGCTGTCCATGTCGTAATTGATACTTACTGCCAAGCTCCCAACCAGCGGTACGTTTACGCTGTACTTCAATTTCGACATCTTCTATAAAGCTAGATGCAGATTTACGATAGAGTTGGGCGTATCCTGAAAGACGATAGAACTTACTTCGACTGAGCTCTCGCTGAATTTGGAAATTAAAATCTTTGTTTATAGTTTTATAATCAAACCACTTATCAAAGCCTTCTAGCTCTTGTGTATTGGTATATTGACTGGCATTGATATTAAACAACCAGTTTTGATAAGGCACTTCGTAAGAAACAAAAAAATTATTAAAATCAGTATGGTCAACATTCCAGTCATTCAGTGACTTTGTATAGTAAACAAATAAGCTATCAGCAGAATTCAAAGGGTTTTCGAGTGCATAACTGGCATAGCCTTGATATTTTCCAGAGCTTTTACTGCCTGCATCATTTAATCCAGCCGTAATAAAGTTTCTTTCCTGAATTTCCCAAACAATCTCAACATCGCTATAACCAGCATGTTCGCTACTTTTTTGGCTAGGTAAAATATCAAAACTAGTTTGCATTCCTTGAAGTCGCGCAAAAGTTTCTAGAATTTGTTCTAGTTTACGAATATTGAGAATGTCACCTGCTTGCATTGGTAAGCGGTAATTGAGCGTTTTATTGTTACTGTTCTTTAGTCTGATTTCACCGATTAATCCAGGAATCAAAGTTAATCGTAAGTGGCCTGTTTCAAGATCTTGCTCAGGTACAATAACCTGTGTGGATACATATCCCAATTCAACCAGTCTTTGATTGACATAGTTGACAACACCCGTTAAGCCCTTCTCACCAATGCATCGTCCAAGGACTTTATTTTCCGAATACTTTAGTTCTTTGAAGATACGGTTAAAGTCTGATGTTTTTATACTGGGATATGTGGTTGGAACGTCAACGTCTAAAGTTGTAATGCTGAAACAAATCGGTTCTTTTTGTAGCCAAGCATAGCTTGAATGAGTATTCGTTTGTTGTAACTGAATAAAAGGTGCAGCGGATTGAGTTAGCTGATCAATCTGTTGTTTCTGCGAAAGATAATCTCGAGTTTGCTGTTGACTCACTTGGTCGTCAGCATATGTCAAACTCGAATACATGACCAGAGGGATTGTTAAATATTTCTTATACACTTTCTACATTATTTATACACAATACAGACAGGGATGTATTGTACTTAAAAAAGATTACATTTAAACAAAAATGAGAAACGAATCTTCATCTATAATTTTAATGTTAATCAAATCACATATTTATATTGCTCAATCGTTATAATTAAATTCATATATTTTAAAAATTATGATCAATCTTTATAGTGATAACTGAATTTCCTCCAGAAAATCATCTTCCACTATTTTAAAATCTTTTATTTTTGCAGAATTAGTATGCATTAATGGGTGATCTACATGTATCGCATCTAAGCCTTCTAATAAACGCAGTTTATTAATTACATGGACCTCTAAAGGCAATAGAGTTAAAGGTGGTAAGAGTAACTTCGCAGGGAATTTCTTACCATCATTATCAACTAACTCTTTACAATGGATATCACATATTCGCTTAACTTGCTTATATAGCTTAGGTGATGATTCGGACCAATTATCAGTTAACTCTTTAAATGCTGTTTCCAGCAATAATGGTAAACTCGGTTCGATCTTTGCCCACTTGAAGTATGCCCATAAAGCAAAATAATCATAACTTAGAGGAAAACCTTTCAAAATTGTTTTCTGTTCTAAACAGTAAATCACCTGTCTCGCTAACTTCTTGGCAAGATTGTGATTGTCCATGAGTATAGCCCAATACAATAATGCTGAAGCGCTAGAAAAGTTCTTTTTAAAGCTATGGCTTGCGTACTCATCAAAAGGATCTTCACCAAACTCCTTGAGCTCAAGGTCAATCGCCACCTCAGCATACATTAGCGATAAATTAACACTAATGATTGCTTCTTGATGTACATGATTATTCTCTATTAAACACAAGGCCTTCTGACCATAAGATGATCCAGCAATTCTGATGATGCTTGAATACAGAAGACCAGGACCTTGCAATTTGCTCTTAATCATCTGCTTACTAAGGCTAATACTATTATCAATCTCAGAAACTCTGTACGAACGATATGTATCATAGAGATCTTGTATTATTTCTAATGATCGCATTTTATTTCCTGTTACTTACCATTTAGATACTCTCATATCTCCATTCTTTAGGTCTATACTTGGACTACCACCACTCTTAAGCAAATATCACTTTCATTAGCTTTTAAAACCTCAAATTTTGGGTCAAAATTGGGTCAACAACTTATCACAAAAATAAAATAAAATTATAAAACAATAACATACTAAAAAACTTCAACTGACGCCATCTCCACCAAAATACCGTAAATAAAAGAGCCACTTATTAAAGTGGCTTTTTTATTGACAGGTTTTTGACAAGTTTTTATTTCATAACAAAAATTTAATTGCTGATTGAATATTTTCAGAACAAAAAAATGAAAGATTAGATCTATTTTCTACATCAAATATAAAATCAAGGAGGAAAATTATTTTATAAATCAAAATGCTAGTTGCTTTTTTGAAAAAAATTATGCAGTAGTCTGCAAAGATTATAATTAAGTTGCTCTTGTTCTTTGGCTTACATTTTTACATTCCGAAATGTGCATTACAATCACTCAGGTATAACATATAACTGCGACATATGCCTTGGAGGTATTATTTTTGAAGGTTAAAGCGATTATTCTTCAAGATGAAGAATTAAAGCTACATAAATTAAAAAAGGTTAAAGATTCAGCTTACGATTCTATTAAGAGAGCTAAAGTTTCAAACTACTTGTGGATCTATGCCGAAACTGCCGATTTCTTTAACTTCGACTTATGGGATGAATTAGACAACGCATACATAAATAAAGTAATTCATTATAAAAATAAACTCTTCAAAGTGGTCGAAATTAATTCTTTAGATAAAATTAGATATTCTTAGATTTATAGATATGGTCGGATACCACGTTGATTCAATCCAACCTTTTTACGAACACGTGTCTGGTTTTCATTCAACAAAGCCTCTAGCAGACCACTTAAATTTTGCTCATTAATCATCGAGGGAGTAAATTCTTCACAACCTATACGATTAAAAAAAATGTCTACTTTTGAACTTTTTTGAACGTATTTCATTGACCAACTTTTAAAGTTGTATTTATCAATATTTTTGACCTCAAATTCAATAATATTGTTATGCCTGAAGTCTTTTTTAATACTTTCGAATAATGGCAAAACGATAAAATCCTCTCCTTCTAAGCATTGAAAGAATGCATTATTCGCATAATACAAAACACCAAAGACGAGATGTTTAGAGTTAAATTCTCTAGCTATAGACAAGATATCACTTAAATCATCTATCAAATCATTTGCATGACCTTGTCGCAGGCTTGCATAGCACAACTGGATTTTCATTTATTTCTCGTATGTACAATGCGGGAGTGGAATTTTGAATAAGCTTTATTAGAAAACTTAAAAAACAGGATACATATTTTTGTTTTATAAAGCTATTTTTAATTTCAAATTTATTTTGTATACTAAAAATAGCACCTATGTTAAGAATTATTAATGATCTTTTGTTTAAATTTAACAGATTAAACACAAGATACTAATATTTAACAATATTAATAAAATATAGTATTAACATTTTGACCAATTTTTAATCAAATGTAAGAAATTTCTCATAGTTATGTAAGCCAAAGATTATACCGATATTTTTTTGAATACTTATAATTTTCTCATACACAAAGCTTTTGATAATCCATTATTTTTCATTATGTTTAAAATGATTAGCCATGATAATTTTAGACGAAAAATGGCTTTGTTGCACAAACCTTTTAAAGGCTGATTTCACCAAGTCCTACCAAATTCAAGGCACAACTTGGGTGTTAGGTCTGCCTAATTCCGTAAATTTATTTAATACTGCCACACGTGCATGAATCTCATTCACTTGACTTTGAAAGTTCCTAGCATTGAGTTTATCGCCCAATAATTTGATGCAATGCATCTTAGTTTCAACCAAACTGCGCCGATGATAGCCAGACCACTTTTTCCAAAGTGACCTACCTAACCGTTTGACTGTTTTCAATAGTTCATTTCTTTCTAAAGATCCCAATTTCTTATCTTTCCATGGCCTTGCATTTTTTCTTGGAGGAATTACGGCATGTGCATGATGATCTGAAATCACTTGTCTGCACAATTTCGTGTCATAGGCTCCATCGGTATAGACAGAGTCAATGAGTTCATCAGATGGGATTTGATTTAGCAGATCACCCAAGACTTGTGAATCACTGACATTATTTGTTGTGAGCTGCACAGCTCGTATTTGCAAGGTTTTAGCATCTATACCAATATGCAGTTTACGCCATTGCCGACGATATTCGGGCTGATGTTTCTTGCGTTTCCATTCGCCTTCGCCTAAAAACTTTAAGCCAGTTGAGTCTACCAATAGATGTAGTCCTTCACGACTTTTCTGATAGCTTATCGTAATATCAATATGCTTTTGTCGTCTACAGAGGGTGGAATAATCTGGTGCTGTCCAATTCAAACCACAGAGTTTAATCAAGCTTTGAGCAAAGCCAGTGACCATACGTAAAGAAAGACGGAATAGAGATTTGATCATTAAACAGCATTGAATTGCTGTATCGGAATAAGTTTGATTTCGTCCATGCTTGCCTTGTGGCTGTGCATACCATTGAGTTTTGGGATCAAACCAGATTGAAATATTTCCTCGCTTGATTAAAGCTTGGTTATACGAGGACCAATTGGTTGTACGGTAGATTTTAGGGACAGGCTTCTTCATCTGGAAATTATATTGCTGAAGAAACCTTCAAGAATAGCTTTGTGCAACAAAGCC
>NZ_DJLC01000234.1:0-31054 GCF_002434875.1 Acinetobacter sp. UBA6526
GCAATCCTGTTGGCCCTGGTTCAATTGAACACAAAATGGGGATCAAAGCATCTGCAACTTGCGTAATGAACTTTGACGGTGCAAAAGGCTACCTCGTTGGTAAAGAAAACGAAGGTCTTGCTGCGATGTTCGTGATGATGAACTACGAGCGTTTATCAATGGGTATCCAAGGTCTTGGAGCTTCTGAGTTTGCTTATCAAAATGCAGCTCAATATGCGACTGATCGTTTACAAGGTCGTAGTGCTTCTGGCGTTCAATCGCCAAACAAACCAGCAGATAGCATCTTAGTCCATGGTGATGTACGTCGTATGTTGCTTAATGTTCGTGCGAACAATGAAGCATCTCGTGCATTTGCGGTGTATGTTGGTCAACAGCTCGACATCACGAAGTTCTCAACTGATGCTGAAGCTGTGAAGAAAGCCAATGACCGCGTTGCGCTATTAACACCAATTGCAAAAGCGTACCTGACTGATACAGCATTCCAAGCAACTCTAGATGCTCAGATGGTATTTGGTGGTCACGGTTATATTCGTGAATGGGGTATGGAACAATGTATCCGTGATCTTCGTATTGCTCAAATCTACGAAGGAACGAACGGTGTTCAATCACAAGACTTAATCGGTCGTAAAGTGATTAAGAATGGTGGTGCTTTCATCGCTGAATACATCGCTGAAATTCGTGATTTTGCAAATACATTAGATGCTGATTTGAACTTCATCAAAGATGCAACTTTAGATGCTGCAACTGAAGTTGAAGCTGTTACTCAATTCATCATTGAGCAAGCGGCTGAAAATATTGAGTTCCCGAACTCAGCTGCTGTTGATTATTTACATGCAGTTGGTTTACTCAGCTTTAGCTATATGTTCGCAAAAATTGCTGCTGCTGCGAAAGACAAATCTGGCGACTTCTATCAAAACAAACTTGCATTGGCACAGTACTTCGTTACTCGTATCTTGCCAGAATTAGAAGCCCGCATTAAGAAAGTTGAAGCTGGTTCTGATCTCATCATGAACTTCAGCGAAGACTACTTTACAAATCAAGCTTAAATCTAAGCTCTGAATTGAAAACGGTCTAAATCAAACGATTTAGGCCGTTTTTTATTACTGCAACAAATTCAGCATAAAATTTGCATAACAAACTCATATACCTATATAGAGTAGTCTAATCTTTATGTCGAACTCGAAAGAAAAACTTGAAAATTTAGAGCGTTTATTGGATCGCTTTGGTCACTATGCCGTTGAAGCTTTTCATTATCTCGCGCTGTTTATCATTGGCTGTATGATTGCATGGTCAGCCGTTCATACTGTGATTGAAATTCTAACCGTCAAACAGTATGCAACGATTGATGACATCTTATTGTTATTTATCTATCTTGAACTCGGTGCAATGGTCGGGATTTATTTTAAAACCAATCATATGCCCGTTCGTTTCTTGATTTATGTTGCAATTACAGCACTTACTCGTTTATTAATTGCAGATATTCAGCATAATCACAAAGCTTCGATGGACTTGGTCATTATTACAGGATCAATCTTAATTTTGGCTTTGGCAATTCTTGTGGTTCGTTTTGCTTCATGGCACTACCCTTCTGTTATTCGTGGTAAAAAACATGAACAGCAACTTCCTGCGAATAAAACACCACAGCCTCAAGATGATGAATTGGCCTAAATAAAAAAGCAGGCTTAAATGCCTGCTTTTGACTTTGCTGCTTATGCAACGCGATACACACGATATTTTGAATCCACCAATACATATTTACCTTGAACTTGCATCCAGTTATATCCGCGAGGTGGTGTGTATAAGCGGTGATAACGGTAATTCGAAACGATAAAACGTTTGTTGCGATATTCTGACGGTAAACGCTCTCCACGTTTAAAGTTAATACGTTGACCATAATGATTACCACGATCACCATTTGACCAACGTGGTTGATCTCGATGCTCGTATCGATCATAACGTTGATCATAGCGGTGCTTGTAATCATGGTGATTATCCCAACGATTTGAATCCGCCATAGCAGATGCTGAAACACCTAATATTAAAGTTGATACGAGTAAAACGACTGCCTTTTTCATTGTTTGATCCTCAGTTTTGATCTGAAATCAGATTAAGAGAAACTCAAGGAGAAACCATGAATAAAACCAATGACATTGCAAAGCTTTGTAATAAAATCCAAGAAAATATGGAGAACCTATTTTCAACCAAGAAATGAAAATTACCTGAAAATCAGCGAATAATTTCAATTCTAAAATTATCATCAGTCACCAAAAGATAACGCCCGTCAATCATCACCCAATGGCGACCTCTTGGCGGTTCACGCAAAGAATAGTCATCCCAATCCCGAATCACATATCGCTCACTACGAAACTCGCTCGGTAATTCATTACCAACAACAAAAGACTCTCTACGATAGCTGTGTTCATATTGCGTATCTGGATAATATTCAATCCGAACACCAGGTCGTTGATGCGGATAGGGATAATAATTATTTTGATTAGGCTGATAATAGTAGCCTTTCGGTGGTGCAGTCGGTGTATAGCGCTGATTTGAAAATGCAAACGGATCTTGTGCAGGTTGCTGATACGTTGGTGTTTGAGGGTACGAACGTCGTTCCGAACCAGTGTAGCCTCCCCAATTATTTGCATAAGCTAAAATAGGAAGATAACTCAAGATACCAACCAAACTATAGATATGAAATTTAGATTGTTTCATCTGCATCTCCCTAAAAATCAGAGTATCCTTTTATTTTAGAATAAAAAAGCAGCATATCTGTTGTAATAATATTTTTTCAGATTAAGTGCCCTATTCAATGGATTAGCTGTACTGACTTCATCAGAGATCGAGATATGTTAAGATCGTTTTTTTGGTTTTGAGGCAATGTCTGTGTCTGAAATGAATTTTGATCGTCTCTATCAATTTTTCTGTAAAGTTCCGAGTGTGCAAGAATCTCGAATTGTGGCACATGGCGCAGATGGTCAACATGCGTGGTGGTTCAAATTCAATATTGATGTCGAACATCCACTGGCATGGCAAACAGTTCAAGAGCTTGGGCATGTGCTGAATTACTTATCTACAAACGAACGTTTACCGACACTATTTTTTCCAGTATCTCCACCACCTTATATGAATGGTGAAGCCAAAGACTTCTTAGCATGGGTGATCCAGTGTAATCATCCAGAGTTTAATCCAGATGTTGTTTGTGACTGGTTAGAGGCACGTCTCCCCACCCCAGTTGAAGATGAAAGTCAGTGGAAAATCAAAACTGATTTAAGTGAACTGGATCAGATGGCAGATAAAGATTTGGATGAGCTTATTCCACCAAATCCACAATAAAAAAGAGGCTTAACGCCTCTTTTTTATTAGAAGGTCGATAAACCCGACCATTCCATAAAACGATAGATCCAGTATTTGGTTTTCGATTCATCTGCATATTTTGAATAATCAACCGTCACCTGACGACCATTGGCATTTGTCCATGCTGCATCAAAATACTGCCTAGCATCTTTAAACACTGGCGCTTGTGCTGCGCCAAGCACGCGAAAATCTGTTTCAAGATTATAATTTTTCAGGTTACGTGCAGTAAGGTTTGCAGAACCCAAAATCAGCTCAGCTTGCTGGTTATTGTATTTGACCAACATTTTGCTATGGCACTGTTCGCCATGCGTATCACACCAGCGAATTGGAATTCCTGCTGCATTGAGTTCCGAAGCGACTTGACGATTTGGAATACCATTTTTTTGGCGGCCAAATGCGTCTTTATTCGGATCAAGTAGGACTCGGATGTTCACACCACGTTGCTGGGCCTGCTTTAAAGCATCAATAATATGACGTTCAGATAAATAGAACATTGCCATATCGATATGCTCTTTACTTTTCGCTGTCTCAATCATTTTTAAAACAGCATCATAAATCGCTTTCTCAGTCAGGACTTGAACTTGAGGTAAACTTTTATCTTCTGTTAATCCACCCATAATCACAAAAGGACTTGAACCTTTCGACATATTGGCAACAGTTTGTTCAGTTTGCAGGACATCAATCGCGGTTGCACCATCAACAACTAAAGCCACATTACTATGATGAGAACTACCATCATGCGGGTTAGCAGAAGTGACTAAACTTTTCCAACCTTGGGCAGTATCCACAACCAACGTTTTCCGATGATTCGCCTTGAAGTTAAATAATTCTAAATAACTGCGTAAAGTAATCTTTTCATTACCAAAAGGATTGCTTAACCATCCACCCTCAGGATTATTCCCCAAGTTTTGGCAACAGATATACCAAAGACCTGACCATAGCGGATTTGAAGCACGTAATGGTTTTAAATCCGTTTCAATGACATCAACACCTGCTTGACGTAACTGAGCATAATGTTTAGGCGTCATCCCACCATAGACAGAATTGATTGGGTCAGTGATGACCACAATTTCAATCGCAGGATTTAATTTACGTTTCACAACCAATGCATCAGTCAACTCTTGCATTAATGGAAATTGTTTAACTTTCGAGTCCCCAACCTCTTGATTGAACAAAAACATATCTAAGACGATAGTTGTTTGTGCTTGATCAATTAACTGAAACACTTCTTTAAATATATGTTGATCAACTTGTTGCTGACCTTGCGCATCCATATAAGTCTGATCAGCCAAGAACTTTACATTGGCATGACGTAGTTGCCCCGTAAAATCCAAGCCTTTCGGGAGTGGTTTTACAGTGTGATAAATCGCCGAAGCAATGTACCCAATCGCAAAAATACTCAATATGACTGCCATGTAACGTCGACCTGACCAGTTTAATTTTCGATGGATTCGTTGGAAGATACGCATATAAACAAAAAAAGCCCTAGCCTAATGGTTTAAGGCTAGAGCTTATACTTTGATTTTTCAATAAGATTTAAGTGAAAAATTAGAAGCTAAAATTAACACCGACGGTAAAGTTACGTCCCACTTGTGGAATGGTCGAAAGGAACGAAGCATGTTGATAAACTTGATCATCTAACAGATTGTTCGCATTCAGGAACACGCGATAATCTCCAACATTACTGTATTGCCCAGAATACGCTACACCAAGATTAAGCATATTATAGCTTTGTGTATCTGTCTCATATGCAGCAATCTTATCTTGTTGGAAGACATGATAATACTCAGCAGAACCACTAAAGCCATCACCAAAGTCTGCATTGACTTTCGTACCTAAGCGACCAGCTGGAACACGAGGAGCATTTTCATTATCAATCTTACCGCGAACATAATCACCAAATACGCCAAGCTTATAGATTGAAGAAACTTGATAATTCGCCTCTGCTTCAGCACCATAGAAACGTGCTTTATCTTGGGTATATTGCACTAAGCGAAAGTCTTTATAACGATCTAAAGTTTGTGCATAGATGTAATCATCAAACCAGTTATGATAGACATGAACATGATAATCAAATTTGTCATTGTCAAAATGGAAACCAAGCTCCACATTATTTGACTTTTCTTTACCAAGTTGATCATTGCCTAATTCATAGGTATTGGTTGCGAAGTGACCACCATCTGCATAAAGCTCTTGAGCCAATGGCAAACGTTCTTGATGAGATGCCACAAAAGATAATTTATAGTCTGGTGCGAACTCCCAATTTGCGGCACCTGAAACAGAAAAGGCTGAACCGTCGAAATTCTTTTTACTAGAATCTTCAATATCAATTTTTTGCTGATCTGCACGTGCAGCTAACTCAACATGTACATCATTAAATTGCGCATGCTCTAAACCAAACACACTCCATTTTTTTGTTGTGTTCGGTGCTAAGAATGCTTCTTCGCCCGTTAATTCTAATTTTTGTTGATTATATTGCGTACCAATCACCCCTTCCCAAGGTCCAATTGGATTGTGTACTAACTCTAAACGCCCGTCGTAACCTTTATTTTTAAAGCGTGTTGCAATGGTATCTTCTTCGATTTCATCATGTTGGTAATCAGTATAGCTTGCTTGAGCACGTAACTTTTTAAAGCCCACAAATGGATCATCTAGCTCGGTACGGAAATCATATCGTTCAGACTTCAAATCAATCCAAGGCCCTGCATCATGTGCATGTTCTTCATGGTCATGATCATCCTCATCACCATGATCATGGTCGTGATCTCCACAATGTAAATGTGGGCGTCCTGAAAGATGTGCATCACAACTCTCATACTCATGACTATGCCCTGGCAAGCCATATTTATCTTGGCGGTTGCTATATGAAATACCTGTAAAGCCTCGATCATAAATCCAAGACAAACCAACATTTACTGTTTGCCCTTCAGCAAAGGTATTGTCGACACGACGCTCTTTTTCACCTTCATGGAAATAATTTGGGGCAATATAATCATTTGCCTCACGCTTTAAGCCTTCAACACGTAAAGCAACTTGATCACCTAAACCAACAGTAACACCAGCTGTTGCTAATTTTTCATCGCTTCCAGTGTTGTAACGTAAACCAACGTTACCTTCATAGCCTTTTTCTGGCATTTGTGTTGGGAGTTTACTGTCATTGACATTGACCAAGCCACCCACAGTGCCTGCACCAAACAATAATGTCGATGGACCACGAATCACTTCAACTTGCTTTGCAAGTGCTGGATCAACCGTAACTGCATGGTCAGGTGATAAAGTAGAAACATCAATATTTTCAGAAGAATTCTGCAAGATTTTTACGCGTGGTCCATCTTGACCACGAATCACAGGTCGACTAGAACCCGCACCAAACTGATTGGATGCAATTCCACTCTCACCACTGAGTGCCTCACCAATCGTAACAGCACCTTGGGCAAGACGCTTTTGATCCACAACAGTATCTGCAACTGCAAAATCTTTCGATGTTTGCTCTAGTGGGTGCGCTTTAATTCGTATTGTTTCTAAAGTTTGAACTTCTTCATTTTCAGCAGCGAAAGTCGGTAACGCGACAACAGCTAAAATAGATAAGGTCAAAATATTCTGTGGAAATGACATACCATGTCTCGAATCAGTTTATCGATATTTTTGTTATATTATAACATTTCATTTATTTTGCAATAAAAAACATAGTTGCAAATTACATTTGCTACACTGCTTCTCCACGATTTTATGAAGGCTCGTTTTCAAACGATATGCCATTTACCCTTTCACATGCCGTTTTAGCACCGCCTTTATCCAAGTTTAGCAAAGGTCAACTCCCCATTGCTGCTCTTGCAATTGGCTGTATGACGCCTGATCTATATCGCCTATTTACAACTGAAACGATTGCACTTACACATCAATGGTCAGGTTTGTTATTTCCGAATCTGCCAATTGGATTATTTTTTTGTTTATTGTGGTATCTGCTGTACCGTCCTGTGATCTTTCGTGTTTTAGCTATACAGCATTCTCTCAATATCCATTCTTTTGATCAGTTTGTTGCCTTTAGTTTGATGAGCTGTGTTTCGATTGTGATCGGTGCAGCGACGCATTTGATTTGGGATGGGCTTACCCATCTTGATTTTCGGACATTTGCATTTAAAAAAGCACTTGCCCAAGAAGTTTCTTTGTGGGGTCTGAATTATCCTTTACATTTTATTTTGCAAATTGTCTCATCCATCTTGACCTTACCGATCTTGCTATGGATGTGCCTTAAGTATTATCAAAACCACAAACAGCACATTCACATACCAATTAAACTAAGATTATTTTTTCTATTAAGTTTACTCATATCTATAACCGCGGGGTTTTGCGCTGTATGGAATTTACACCTACAAATTCCAGCTGAGCGTTGGAACAGTGAACGCTATTTTTATATCGGTAGGTCTATAAATGAATTCTCTCAAACTGGACTTATTCTCATGAGTATTGCTTGTTTATTGTTGTTGTTTTTTGATCGTAGAAGCCGTTTGGGTTAGTTTTCCAACATTGTATTGTTTGGAAAATATTAAGACTTGAGACAATACGTTCAACAAGGCATAATCTCCCCTTCATTGGTGGTGCGCTGTTTACGCATTCACCTTCTACAGCCAATATAGTTTGGATATATAATTCAATATGATGCGCACTCATTACTGCGGCTCTCTTACTGAAGCCCAAATCGATCAAACAGTAACTTTATGCGGATGGGTTCACCGTCGCCGTGACCACGGTGGTGTGATTTTCCTTGATATGCGTGACCGTGATGGTTTAGTTCAAGTCGTTATCGATCCTGATACCCCAGAAGCATTCGCAACAGCTGATAAAGCACGCTCTGAATTTGTTTTGAAAATTACAGGTCGCGTTCGTCGCCGTTATGAAGGTACTGAAAATGCCAACATGGTGAGTGGTCAAATTGAAGTTTTAGGTAAAGAGATCGAAGTTCTTGCAGCTTCTGATACTCCGCCATTCCCATTGAATGACGAAAACACCAATATTTCTGAAGAAATTCGTTTGAAATATCGTTTCTTGGACATCCGTCGTCCTGAAATGTTAGAGCGTTTACGTTTCCGCTCTAAAGTAACTAATCTTATTCGTAACTATTTCGAAGATCACGGTTTCTTAGACGTTGAAACACCAATTTTAACACGTGCGACACCAGAAGGTGCGCGTGACTACTTAGTCCCAAGCCGTGTTTCAAATGGTAGCTTCTATGCGCTTCCACAATCACCACAATTGTTCAAACAATTGTTAATGGTGGGTGGTATTGATCGTTATTACCAAATCGCTAAATGTTTCCGTGACGAAGATTTACGTGCGGATCGTCAGCCTGAATTTACCCAAATCGACGTTGAAACATCGTTCATGAGTGACGATGACATCATGGATTTAATGGAAGGCTTAACGGTTAAAATGTTCAATGAATTATTGAATGTAAAATTCGATAAATTTGAACGTATGACTTATGCAGATGCAATGCGTGACTATGCATCTGACAAACCAGATATGCGTATTCCATTGAAATTAATTGACGTTGCAGATTTGATGCAAGACGTTGAATTCAAAGTATTCGCTGGTCCTGCAAAAGATCCTAAAGGCCGTATCGTTGCTTTACGTGTACCGGGCGCAGGTTCACTGCCGCGTAGTGCAATCGATGAATACACTAAATTCGTTGGCATCTATGGTGCGAAAGGCTTGGCTTACATCAAAGTCAACGAACTTGAAAAAGGTATCGAAGGTCTTCAATCTCCAATCGTTAAATTTATTGAGCCAATCGTGCTTGATCTATTAAAACGTGTTGGTGC
This sequence comes from Acinetobacter sp. UBA6526, assembly GCF_002434875.1. Lineage (NCBI taxonomy): Bacteria > Pseudomonadati > Pseudomonadota > Gammaproteobacteria > Moraxellales > Moraxellaceae > Acinetobacter > Acinetobacter sp. UBA6526. The sequence goes on from NZ_DJLC01000234.1 coordinate 9,177, forward strand.
TGAAAATGGCGACATCGTATTCTTCGGTGCTGACAAAGCAAAAGTTGTAAACGATGCGATGGGCGCACTTCGTGTGAAAATCGGTCATGACTTGAATCTTTCAACTTGTGAATGGGCTCCTCTTTGGGTGGTCGACTTCCCAATGTTCGAAGAAACTGATGATGGCAAATGGACATCTGTTCACCATCCATTCACACTACCAAAATCAAGTGTTGAAGAAGTTAAGAACAATCCAGGTGAAGCACTTTCTGTAGCCTACGACATGGTACTTAACGGTACTGAAATCGGTGGTGGTTCACTGCGTATCTATACTTTAGAAATGCAAAAAGCGATTTTTGAAGCTTTAGGTATCGGCGAAGAAGAAGCAGAAGAGAAATTCAGCTTCTTACTCAATGCATTACGTTATGGTGCACCTCCGCACGGTGGTTTGGCATTCGGTCTTGACCGTTTGATCATGCTCATGACAGGCGCATCGTCTATTCGTGATGTGATTGCATTCCCGAAAACTAAGACAGCTGAATGTCCATTGACTCAAGCGCCAGCTCCAGTTGAAGCAAATCAATTGCGTGACTTAGGTATTCGTTTACGTGAAAAACCAAAAGCTGAAGAAAAATAATTTTCTCAGTTTGTATAAAACCCTGCGCTATGCAGGGTTTTTTTATATTACATGGTTTTACTTTGCGAACATGCTTGCTAATGGCATAATAAGCTGCTTTTTATTGAGAGGTCGGTCCTATGGCGATGCGTTCTGATGTGCGTCGACACGCAATTGTGCTTATTGTGTTTTCTTTGGCACAGTGGTTTTTCATGCGCTATATCTTAGCAAATGAACTTTTCAATATGGACACCAATCAACGTATCTTATACTTCTGCGTAAGTAGTCTTGTCGGTGCACTACTCATTTTTGTCGCATTGATTTATATGGTTCTCAAAGGCAACGCAGATAAACAAGACTAGGCACGATGTCCTTTTACGTAACTCTCCTTCGCATTTTACCTTTAACATTTTTGCGTAGTATCGCAAAAGTGGTAGCTTATTTTATCAACCAAAATCCTGATAAAAGCATGCTGTTCAAGACCAGAATCAATCTTGGCTTAGCTTATCCAGAATTAAGCCAAGAAAAAAAAGAACAGCTTGCACGTGAAAGCGTGACTAAACAGTGTCTGAGTTATATCGAGTCAGGTAAATGTTGGGCAATGCCTCCTGAATGGAGCATCCAACAGATTCATACCGTGCATCACTTGGAAGTTCTGACAAATGCTCTCAGCGACCCTCGTGGTGCACTGATCATCACTCCTCATCTAGGCACTTGGGAAATGATGAATGCATGGGTGAATCAATATGGTACTCCCACGATCATGTATAAACCAATGAAAGATAGTGGTTTTAATGCATTTGCTTTACATGCTCGACAACGCCTCAACGCAACTTTAGTGCCGACAGATGCTTCGGGTGTCAAAGCGCTATTTAAGAATCTAAAACAAGGTGGTTTCAGTGTGATTCTGCCTGATCATGTTCCCGATCCGTCTGGCGGTGTCGTGGTTCCTTTTTTCGGAATTCCCTGCCTGACCAGTACACTGGCCAGCAAAATGGCTCAAAAAACCCAATGTCGTCTGGTGGGATTAAGCTGTTTCCGTCGTGAGGATGGTGAAGGATTTGATGTGTATTGCGATGACCTCAATGATCCTGTGCTTTATAATCGCGATATTGAAGTTGCAACCACTGCACTCAATCAAGCAGTTGAACAGATGATCAACCGCTTTCCTGCTGAATATATGTGGGGATATAAACGGTTTAGAGATTGCAAAATCAACCACTACGCTTAATCTACATACAAACACACTCTAATCACTTGAATCACTTGTTTAAGGTGCGTAGCACTGTGGTCCGCATATTTTTCTGAAAGTCTTCAGCACTATGTCTATCTTTAATATATTGAATCGCTTGTTGGCCTAATTTCTTAGACTTTTCATCATCAAGCATTAGGCTTCTAATTGCATTGACAAAAAGATCAACTTTATCAAAACCATCTCCAAGAACATCCCCAACATGAATACCAAACTTCTCAGTCAACGCTTCTGGATTACGATTACTTACAAGCAATGTACCAAAAGACAGAGCCTCTAAAAATGAGATAGGAAGTGCCTCATGAATGGAGGTATTCACTAGTATCTTCGCATCTTTTAGATACTGCTCTTTTTCAATTCCATCAACATGACCAGCAAAATATAGATTCTCAATTGCATAATAATCCTTCATGATTTCAGAGTTCTTTTCGTCCTCCCTAAAAGTTTGACCTAATATAACAAACTCATATTCAGGCATTTTTTTAGCGATTTCACAAAATAACCAACCGCGCTTAACCGATTCAATACGCCCCAGAAAAATAATCACATTTTTCTTCTGATGCGTTTCAAAATGAAAGCCTTCATCAATATCAATTGGATTTGGTAAATACTGGATCTCAACATCATCATTCAATTGATATAAATCTTTAGCTTTTTGATTTAAAAAATATCCTTGTGATATGAACTTAACTCGGTCTTGTTTGTACCAGTCGTGAACTAAGTCATATATTTTTTGATTATAATATGACGTCTCAGGAAATAACTGAACTGTATTAATTTCATCCCATTCGTAGTTTGGTCTAGGATCCTGAATCCATAAAATCAGTTTTTTATTTTTATTGGGTTCATGTTCTAAAACATAACTATATGTGAGTTCAATGCTTAAATAGAGATCGTAATCTTGTTTTTTTAACCATTGTTTTGCAAACCACTTGCTGCGGGGTAAACGATAAACACTCACATCATCCACTTGATACGTCTCAGCAAAAAACCTACGATTCCCTCGTCCAAGCAAAACATCTACCTGAAAATCCTCATTCGGAAGATATTTTGCAATATGTCGTCTAGCTAAAAAACCATATCCGCCATAAGCAGTACCAACTGCACCAAAAAACTCATCAATAATTAGGCCAATTTTGATTTTTTTCTTTTCGACACTCATCTTAAATTTTTACTCTGCATTTAAATTTCATTTCTAAACATTTTGGCCAAAATACTGTTTGGAGTAATTTCATCCAAATCTAAATTTCGCAGCATCTCATTATACAAATGTATACCAAGCGTTCTCGTACTCGTAATATCTTCAATATTTAAGCCTGAATCAGTCAATTGACCAATACATTGATAATGTACAGGATAGAAAACATCTATAGGCTGGATAAATTCAACTAAGTTTTGTGTCTTTACAAAATGAGTAATCGCATCAGGGCCTATAACCCCCCATGGCATATCTGCGATATGCTGACCTATACCTAACATTTTTTTGAGTTTTAAGCGTTTTTGACGAGATTTTTTATACCATGGAGGTACAAAAAATGGGTTATAAGCAGCATCCAATAAAGCGGCTAACAAGTTACTATCCTGAGGCATTGCTAATACTGCGCCATTGATCTTATGATCACTTTCAAAGCCTAATAAATATTGAGACTCAGGAATTTCAATAGGCTTTAAACAATAAACATCACAATCAACATATATTCCAGAAACTTTTTTTAATAGCTCATATCTATACACATCAGAAAAAAGTGCATAACTACCAGTTTGATTATGTTTAAAAATTTTGTCTGCTGGAATAATTAGATTTGCATCAACACACTCTACACCTTCTGGTACATCAGTAATTGTGTCATAAGCATGTAACAAAACCTTATGCCCACGCATCGCAAATGATCTCAGGCAACAACTAGAAATTTGGCCTAAGGTTTTGCCAATCCACAGCGCATGAATCGTTGGAAGTTCCATTGGTACCTCATCAGTCAAATGCATAAAACATTTAAGACTATTTAAATTTTATTTTAACTTTGAATGGAAGTCGATAAAGTTGCAAGAATGCTCGTATAAGCTCTCTCTTCACCTTCTGCAGCAGATTTTTTTCTTTGACTTTCTCTGTATTTCGCCACGATAAACTCGATTTGAACTTTTTAGCTTCTGGATATAACAAGTATTCCTGAATACAAAGAGCGGGGTTCATTTGATAAACAGAATATTCTCCATCCTGTAAATATTTTTTAAACATTATTTGGTCAATATGATCAACTGAGGCTAATTCTTTTACGTAGTTAAATAAACTTTTAGCTGCTTTATTGGAAAGAATATAGCCAGCCGTACCAAAATTAGCATTTAATAATTTTGAGATTACCCGACCATTCTCTATTGTCAATTTATTATTAATCGATAGATAATTAAATTTAGAATTTTTTTCAAGTTTTAAAATTTCCCATCTATCCTTAATCCATTGGCTATTTAATAAAAAGTCATTTGCGCGCTCACCCAAATAGATATCATCTTCAAAGATCGCAACATAGTCAATATTATCATCAATTGCTTTTTTCCAAAGTAGAACATGGCTAAATAGACAGCCAAGCTCACCTTGGCTTAAATGGCAATTGCTAATACAAATTGCTAATTGTTCTGCTAGATTTTCAACCTGTTGGGGCTCTATGGCATCAAAAAAACTAAAATCGATCCCCTGCTGCATGAATTGATCTTCGATATGTACTCGACGATCAAATGCAGACTTTAAGCTGATAACAAAATTTTCCACGCTTTTCCCTTACTTAAACCCAACTGACTTGAAGAAAATAAGATTCCTGATTTGCTGAAAAATTCGGAACAACTCCAGTCTTATTTTATCCATCCCATGCTTTTTATCATATTTCCGTCGGGTTAGACGCTCTTTATACAAATGACTGGCAAACCTGACACTGTCTTTTGTAGAGAAGAGCGTCACATCTTGAATACACAACGCAGGCTTCATCTGGCAAACAGATAAAATATTATGCTTTATTACACTTTCAAACATCAAATGGTCTAACGCAATGAGCTTATCTAATGACTGAATATAGCTCATTAATTGCTGGGCTCCATGTAAAGACAGAATATAACCTGCTGTTCCAAGATTTTTACTCTTAAGATCAAACAGAGCTCGATCTGGCTCACTCGAAAATTCTTTAATTTTTTGCCCTAAAGCAACCTTTGGAGTGAATTCTTCAATTTTGATCAGATGCCAATCTGGAGCTATCCATGAAGTTTCAGAAAGAAATGCTTTTACATTTTCTCCTAAATAAATATCATCTTCAAAAATAGCCATGAGTGGAATATTTTCAGTAATCATTTTTTTCCACAAAAAAACATGACTCATGAAACATGCAACTTCACCTTTTGTTAAAGACTGCTCATTTATTTTTAGATTAAGTTCTTTAGCAAAAATAGCTGCTGGCTCAGGAGTCAAAGCATCAAAAAAATCAAAATTGATACTTTTTTTACTGAATTCTCTAAAAATATGTTCTCTACGTTCAGTTGCTGTAGAGAGACTGATAACAAATTTTTTCATAGTAGTAAAAAACTGTGGATTGCCAATATTTTACTCTTTTTTTAGTTAAGCTTCACCACCAATTCTTCTAGATGGCAAATTTGTTCTATTTTTGAGGAATATCAAGAAGAGAGTGTTCGAAATACATTCCTTTCTCATAATAATGACTCAGAGTTTTTCTTTCTTTTCCTGCTAATTTGATCAATTTAGGTTTATCATCGGGAGCATAGTTCACAGCCATATCAATCAATATTTTTTCTTTAACCCATTTATTTTTGACTTGATAAAGAAAAGCATTTTTATCGCAATTAATGAGCGTCATACTTGGTAAGTAGTTCCGCATAACCTTTTGACAAGCCACGTAAACAGCTAGATATTCCAAGCGACCAATTTTTTGGAATAAGTTCTCACTATTCTCTTCAGTGTTAGTAATGTGTTTAATGTAACCTTTAGGTGTCAACTCAATTGCTCTCCACAGTTCTTCTAACCAAAGCTTAAAAAAAATATTATCTTTAACACTTGCTAACAACCAAGTCTCAACAACAGGATAATTAATATTTGTAGTATTATTCATCCGATAATACGCAAAACAATTCGTTCGCTTATGTTCAATCAGTGATTGAATCCAATCTAAACGCTCATACACAATGGTACTTGCATCAAGCCAGATTCCACCATGCAGAAAAAGCAAGTTAAATCGAATTAAATCAGATCTTTGTTGCGGTGTTGCCTTTTTATATAACACTGAGTCAAAATCAATATCACAAAACTTAGGCAAATCATTAGGTCCTAAAAAATATACCTCATAATCTGGATGCAATTTTTTTAACTGTTCAACACATTTTTCAACAAGAATCGGTAAATCCCCCTCCCAATATATCCAAATATTTTTGGGGATGACTGCTGGTTGTTCAATTGGATTTAGCACCAAAATATCTGCATAGTTATCGATCACATCATTCTGATTCCTCTTTTTATTCGAATACATCGTATAGAACTTCAAGAGATAGAATATTTTTTTAAATATTTTCATACAGGTCACTCAGCCATATTTTTAAATCACTTCAGTTCATCTTTGCGCTGAAGTGATTTTCCTCGACAATGTTAATTAAAAGTAAAGATGCTTGAATGCGTAAAAACGATCACGCCACATACGTTTCTGTTTTTTTAAGCCATGAGAGGCATCACGTTTTTCCAGATCTTTACGCTGGATTCCCTGTGTTGCAACCGTGCCCAGAATATCACTGTCCAGACCAGCAGGTTTCACGAACGGCTGCCAGACCCCGAGCCCTTTCCCATTTTTACTGAGCCAGCCCTGAAAGAAAATATCGACAGGGACATGAATCTCTTTCCCGAGTCTGACAAACTCCTCCGCGCCTTTTCTTGACCAGACCAGTCCCACACCACGGATCGGGAAATAGTAAGCATGCCACAAGTTATAATACTCCATCTGAACAATATCCTTGGCAAGTTTCTTCTTTTTCGCCGCCAGATTCACGACATACCAGTCCAGCGTTTTATGCTGATCTAGATAATTGAGAAGTGATTGCAGATTATTCTTAAAATTCGGTAAAACATGTATATCATCCTCCAAAACCACCAGATAATCGGCGTCTGTTTCAAGGAATTTTTCGACACAACCATAATGGCTCAAATAGCAACCCAGCTCTGAGTTGATCAAGCTACGGCCCAAAATCCGTTGCGCCTCGGCATCATCATATTGTTTAAACTCAGAAAGCGCTTTGCCACGACCATCGTAGGCAGAAAAACGAATAAATGGCCAATCTTGTTGCTGTAACTGTGCTGTTGCACTCGCCAGACGTTGATCACTACCATCCAGATTAATCAGATAAGTTACGACTTTCATTATTTATCCTTCGGCTGTTTGAGCCAATAAAGCGCGGGGCAAGTAGCCCGCCAATTTCTGATTTAAAGCCGTGTAAATCTGCTGTGCTGCAGCATCGCTCAACTGATCCAGACTTTGCATGCAACCATATTTGATCTGTGCATTGTTCAGGCTGTGCAAGAAGCTATTTAAACTACTTTCATTCTTTAAATAAGCAATCTCAAGATCAGGTTTTAACATCGCTTCATTAGACTTAATTTTTAAGTGATTCATCAATGAAATCGGGTTAATTTGCTCTACACTGCGGAATTTATACTGAATCTGTTTTTCCAGAAACTCAGGATGAGCAACCAAATAGTCTTGGAGTATTTTACGATCCACGGCATGTGGATAATGGTGAATTTCAAAAAACTTTTTAAATCCAAGTCTATCCGCTCCTAACATTTGCGCAATCATATGTTTGGGTTGAATCGGCTTGGCAAAATACTGGTTTAACAATTGGCGATACCACAGCTTGGCCTTAAGCACAAAACTGCTTTGCCAATGTCCGTAAATCACCATTTTCTGATCGATAACAATATCTTCTAGTTGCGCAGGCGCATTAAAGAAAAAGTCATCATTTAAATAGAAAAAGTAATCCGATAAGCCCTGAATATTCCATAACATGGTTTCAATGGAACGGGTATTAAAGGTCGGAAGATATTGTTCATAACCAGCAAAAATTTCACGATGGTCAACAATACGAATCTTGCCTGCCTCACAAATGCCATCTGTTACGAAGTCATCAATCCATTGTGGTTGCTGAGCATCCGTCACAATGTAAATATGACGGCAAAATGGAACGTACTTTAAAATCGATGCAACGTTATAATAAATTTCATGGTTACTGGCAAAGCGGGTATCGCTCACCGCATCAGAAGCTTGTTTTTTACCCTGATACTGGAGGCGTTTTTGCTTTAACTTTGGATCATTACCGTCTACCCAGGCAATCACCACATCAACCGGTTGCATCATTTCACTCATCAATTCACTCTTAAACAATTAGAAAGCCCGAAAATACGGCTAAAGATGTTTAATCTAATGACCTATGATAACACCACTGATCTATTTACCGTCAGCCTCTTTTCGTAATAGCTTCCAGAGCGAACAAGTCAATCATTTCATATAAATCAGTATATTATATTTATTCAGTATTTTACTGTCTTAGATGAATCATGCCATCTATCTTCTTATCGTATTTTTCCTGTACATGAACATCAGCTTAAAACTCATAATCTTTAACAAAATCAAACCTTTTGAAATCAGTTAGTAAAAATATATTACATTTTAATTAGATAGACGAATTTAAGCATTTTTTACTATAATTATCGACTACTTTTATGGGATTAAACCTTTTTTTAAAATGATTAACTATGACTATTTTGAATATCAAGCAAAAGTAATTAGAACTAAATTTGTCTCAGATAAAAAGTATCTCACCAAACGTTTTATGTGTAAGTTGGGCTATACACCCGACTTTGGCGCGCCAAAAAGCTTTAATGAAAAAGTCACGGCGCGCATGATCTACGAAAGAAGTCCGTTATTGACTAAATTGGCGGATAAATGTGCTGTCAGAGATTTAATTTCAGCAAAAGTCGGAAATGACTAGTTGGTTCCTCTGGTTGGCGTCTATGGCTGTGCTGATGAAATCGATTTTGAGCAGCTACCTAACCAGTTTGTGCTGAAATGTACCCATGACAGTGGTAGTGCCAAGATTTGCCGTGATAAATGCAAACTTGATGTCACCACGGTCAAGGCGAAAATCAAAGATCACTTGAAAAAGAACATGTATTTCAGAAAACGTGAGTGGCACTACAAAGACATTTGCCCCAAAATTCTGATTGAACAATATGTTGATTTATATGTCGATCCAGCAACCCAGTCAGTCATTACCACCTGTCGTGTTCACTGTTTTGAAGGGCGACCAGAATATCTGGAAATTGATGTACAAGATACCTAAGGTAATGACTATTCAAACATGTATGATACTGAATGGAACTTACAACCATTTCGTGTCGATCTGAAAGATAACTCACCCGATGCTTTAGCCAAGCCACCACAATTGAAAAATATTATCGAATTGTCTGAAAAACTCTGTTTTGCGTATGGTTATAGTCGAGTAGATTTCTTATTATCTCAGGATCACGTTTACTTCAGTGAAATTACGCTCACCCCAAATGCAGGACGAATGGTGATCACACCAGTAGAATGGGATTTAAAACTCGGCTCACTCTGGCTATCCTATTAACCGTCCATCATGTATTTTGAATCTGTTAGGTACTTATGAAAATAGCTATTGCTGGAACTGGGTATGTGGGGTTGTCAAATGCGATGCTATTTGCACAACACCATGAGACCATTGCACTTGATATCTTAGAAAGCAAGGTAGAACTACTAAACAATAAAGTATCACCGATTCAAGATTATGATATTTCGCTATTTTTAAAAGAAAAAAACTTAAATTTTACAGCGACAACCCACAAGCAACACGCTTTTCAAAATGCTGATTTTATTATTATTGCAACACCTACCGATTACGATCCACAGACCAATTACTTCAATACACAAAGTGTTGAGAGTGTGATTCAGGATGTGCTCGCGATTAATCCTGCCGCGACCATGATTGTTAAATCAACCGTTCCTGTGGGTTTTACCGAGCACGTTAAAAACAAATACCAGACTAAAAATATTATTTTTTCGCCTGAGTTTTTACGTGAAGGCAAAGCACTGCACGATAACCTCTACCCATCCCGCATCATTGTTGGAGAGCAATCTGAACGTGCCCAGCAATTTGCAGATTTACTGGTAGAGGGTGCAATCAAACAAGATATTCCTGTACTTTTGACTCATTCAACCGAAGCTGAAGCGATTAAGCTGTTCGCCAATACCTATCTGGCCATGCGTGTTGCTTTCTTCAATGAACTGGACACCTACGCGCAAAGTTTCGGTTTAGACACCAAGCAAGTGATTGATGGGGTCTGTCTAGATCCACGTATTGGCAGTCATTATAACAATCCATCGTTTGGTTACGGCGGCTATTGTCTACCAAAAGATACCAAGCAATTGCTCGCAAACTATAACAATGTTCCAAGCAACCTAATCAAAGCGATTGTAGATGCCAATCGTACCCGTAAAGATTTTATTGCCGATTCAATTATCGCAAGGAATCCAAGTACCGTCGGTATTTATCGTCTAGTGATGAAAAGCGGTTCTGACAATTACCGTGCCTCTGCAATTCAAGGCGTGATGAAACGTCTGAAAGCCAAAGGTATTGAAATCATCATTTATGAGCCAACCTTCCACGAAAATAGCTTCTTTAAATCGAAAGTTACGCAGGATTTAAACGAATTCAAGCAATCATGTGATGTGATTATTGCCAATCGCCTCTCCAATGAATTGTTAGATGTACAAGATAAAGTTTATACACGAGATATTTTTGGAGGCGATGAATGAAAGTTCTAGTCACAGGCGCTGCTGGATTCATCGGCTTTAGTGTTGCACAGAAACTGCTTGAGCGCGGTGATGATGTAGTCGGTTTTGATAATTTTAATGATTATTATGATCCAAGCCTTAAAGAAGCTCGCGTCAAACAATTACAACAAGTGGCTGAAAAGAGTGATACAGGTAGCTTCACACTGATCAGAGAAAACCTGGCCAATAAAGCAGTGGTTGACCAGTGTTTTAAAGAACATGCTTTTGATCGTGTTATCCATTTAGCCGCACAGGCAGGCGTACGTTATTCGCTTGAGAATCCGCATAGCTATGTGGAAAGCAACCTGATTGCCTTTACCAATATCTTGGAAGCATGCCGCTACGCAGAAACGCCTCACCTGACCTATGCAAGCACCAGTAGCGTGTATGGGGCCAATACCACCATGCCATTTAGCGAGCAGCATGGCGTTGATCATCCTCTACAATTTTATGCAGCGACCAAACGTGCCAATGAATTGATGGCACATAGCTACAGCCATTTATTTAAACTTCCAACGACAGGTCTACGTTTCTTTACCGTATACGGACCGTGGACACGTCCAGATATGGCACTCTTTAAGTTCACCAAGCATATTTTTGAAGGCAAACCGATTCCAGTGTTTAATCATGGCAACCATACTCGTGATTTCACCTATATCGATGATATTGTGGAAGGCATTATTCGTACCAGCGACAAGATTGCGACACCTGATGAAAACTGGGACAGCAATCATCCAAACCCTGCAACCAGCAATGCGCCATTTAGAATTTTCAACATTGGCAACAATCGCACAGTGAAGTTGATTGAATACATTCAGGCGATTGAAAAAGCTGCTGGTAAAGAAGCGATTTTGGACCTGCTTCCGCTTCAACCTGGTGATGTCCCTGATACCTTTGCTGATAGTTCGGCACTGGAAGACTATGTTAATTATAAGCCAGCAACCTCGGTTGTGGACGGCGTGAAAAACTTTGTGGATTGGTATCGTCAGTATCACAACATTTAAGTAAGCATTCTAAATGCAAAAAAATCAGGCAAAGCGCCTGATTTTTGTTATAGCTGTCATCGTTAAGTTTAGCAATGACACCTACTTAGCTTATTGCCAAGCATCTTTAATCCAGTCCGATGGCAGTACATAGCGATACCACTTACCACCGCCACCACTGACTGCATCTGGCGGATTAATTTCACCATGGAAAATAATAATTTTGGCATTTTGAGGTTTTACAGGTGGTTTAAAATAAGCCAATGGAATCTTTTGTAAGCAGTGATATTTATAACTTTTACACCAGTCTTTGTTCCAATAACTCAGCTTACCTTCTTTATGTACAAACCAAGAGAGGTACTCTTGTTCATTACGGAATTTTTGTCGAACCTCATCAAAGTGTTCACGGAAATACGGCAGAATTTCAGGAAAAGCGCCTAGTTTAAAACGGTAAACTGAACTATTTCCTGTAATACGCCAAGGTCTTTTCCAGTCATGAATCACCAAAAACTCACCTTTTTCTTGGAAGAAACAATCGATGTTATCGACAATCACCACATCCAAGTCTAGAAAAAGCGCATTACCTTTTAAGCCATAAAGATCAGGTTCAAAAGTTGAAAGTTTATTCCAACCACGCTCAGGGCTACCCTCAGGCAGATCAAGTGATGGAATCGGAAAACATTGGATATTAGGATCAATTCCTTCAGTGCGGTCTGTTAGACAAACCATTTTAAAAGGCAAAGTAAGATGACGTTTAACCATGTTGTATAAACGATTGACATATTCTGCGCCATACTTGGTTCCCCATTTCATGCACAAAATAACATTGTCTTCATGAGTTGCCGAATTTTGTTGAATGTCTACCATCTGCTAACCTTAATGCCTTAGATATTATTTTGCTCAAGCATTTGGTAGCCAAAGCGAAAAAATAATATGCACTGAATGTGAGGCTATCTTAGCATAGACCTTATATTATTTTTTATTATTAATTCGTCAAACCCTTATAGTCTGTCGGTATTTCACCAACAGACTATACAAATAAAAACTTAATCAAAATTGAGAAAGCTTAATTAATGCCAAATAAATCTCTGGTATAAATTTTTTCCATCACATCACTGAACATCGGTACCATTCGATTTACGATAATCAAATCTGACATCGCTTTAAATTTTTGTAAGCTCGAAATAACAGGATGACCTAGATACTCTTTTACATCCAAGGTTGGCTCATAAATCACAACGCGGATTCCCTCATCGGCTAAACCTTGTAGCACATCATGCACAGCAGACTCTCTAAAATTATCAGAATCAGCTTTCATCGTCAGTCGATAGATTCCAACGCAAGAGACTTTTCGGCTTAAAATATCCGCAATAATCGCCTGTTTACGGGTCTGATTTGAGCGAATGATCGCGGAGATTAATTCCTGAGGTGTATCGTGATAATTCGCCAACAACTGCTTAGTATCTTTAGGCAAGCAATAGCCACCATAACCAAAGGATGGATTATTGTAATGATCACCAATCCGAGGATCTAAACCAACCCCAGTCGTAATATCCAAAGCACTTAATTTGTTTTTCATACAGTACGTATCAAGCTCATTAAAGAAAGCGACACGCATGGCCAAATAAGTATTGGAGAAAAGCTTAATTGCCTCAGCTTCGGTAGAATCCACACACAATAACACGGCGTTCTTTTCTACCGTCGCTTTCAAATATAACTTGGCAATCTTTTCAGCGCGTTTTGACTTTTCACCAACAATAATTCGAGAAGGATATAAGTTGTCTTGTAAGGCTTGCCCTTCCCTTAAAAATTCTGGGGAAAAAATGAGGTTTTTAAGCTTTAACTTTTTAGAAATCTCTTTGGTATAACCAACGGGCACTGTCGATTTGATAATCATCAACGCCTTTGGATTTATTTTTTGGATATCATCAATGACCCCTTCAATACTAGAGGTATCAAAATAATTGGTTTCAGGATTATAGTTAGTAGGTGTTGCGATGATAATGAGTTTTGCATTTTGATAAGCAAATTCTTTATCACATGTAGCCTCAATGCTGGCTTCAGTTAAGTAGTTTTGAATACAAGTATCACTGATAGGTGACACTTTTTGGTTAATGCTCTTTACCCGTGTTTTATCTATATCTAGTACAATCACATCATGTTGTTTGGAAAATAATAAGGCATTCGATAGACCTACATAACCCGCACCAACGACAGTAATTTTCATTCGATCTCTATTTTTTATTCGACTTAGAGACACCGTAATCAACTAAAATGAAAGATTGATGATGGTTTAATTGCAATCTTTTGACAAACCAGCAATAAAAAAGCGAAGCCTAGGCTTCGCTTTTTTCAAGATTTAAGTCACTTATTTGATATAAGTCAACCAATCTGCATATTTATCATTACGACCTTGAACAGCATCAAAGAATGTTTTTTGAATTACTGTTGTAATCGGACCACGAGAACCGCAACCAATTTCACGGTCATCATATTCACGGATAGGCGTAACTTCAGCAGCCGTACCTGTAAAGAATGCTTCATCAGCAATATAGAATTCGTCACGCGTAATACGACGCTCAACGACTTCATAACCAAGATCTTTGGCAATCGTAATCACTGTTTGGCGGGTAATCCCCTCAAGTGCACCACCTGCCAAATCTGGAGTATGTAATACGCCATCTTTGATCAAGAATACGTTTTCGCCAGCACCTTGGCAGACAAAACCTTGTGGATCAAGCAACATCGCTTCATCATAACCCGCACGAGCAACTTCTTGGTGAGCCAAGATCGATACTGTATAGTTACCACATGCTTTTGCTTTACACATCGTCACGTTCGGGTGATGGTGCGTAAAAGAAGATGTTTTAACGCGAATGCCACGAGCCATCGCTTCTTCACCAAGGTAAGCACCCCAGCCCCATGCAGCAACAGCAGCATGAACAGTATTTTCAGTTGCAGCGATACCTAATTTTTCAGAACCAATCCAAATCAAAGGACGTAGGTAGCAAGAAGCTAACTTATTTTCACGCACGACATCAATTTGTGCTTGTTCTAAAGTCGCTTGATCAAATGGAACATTCATTTGATAAATTTTTGCAGAATTTAATAAGCGCTTAGTATGATCTTGTAAGCGGAAGATTGCTGTTCCATTTGGGGTTTCATAAGCACGGACGCCTTCAAAAACACCCATACTGTAATGCAGAGTATGTGTTAAGACGTGAATTTTTGCATCACGCCAATCAACCATTTTTCCATCTTGCCAAATAAAACCATCACGATCAGCCAAATTCACGGCGCATACTCCAAACTTTTACTACACAATCATTCACTATCCAATGCAATTGTTGCGCTTGGATCAATTAACCTTTGCCATAACTTGCAAACGATCTCGCGGGTATCGTGCCAGTCCGCAGCATTAACTTGCATGGATTGATTTGCAAGTGCTAAACGGTGGCTCTCAGCTCGTTCACGGAGATAAGCATGTATCAATGCTGAGGCATCTTCACTTGATAAGCAGCCTGCTTGAGCAGCATCTTCTAAAATTCTTACATTGTCGGAAAAATGGGCGAGATCAGGATTCGTCCCACTCCATGCAAGCACTGCATACTGTGCCATAAATTCAATGTCAACGATACCACCTGAGTCCTGTTTTAAATGAAAAATCCCATGTTTTTTTTGTTCAGAAGATGAACCCAAATGATCTTTCATTTTCTGGCGCATTTTTAACACTTCTTCACGAACTTCATTTTCATCACGGACTTGTGTCAGGATCTGACAACGAACTTCTTCAAACTGCTGGCAAAGCATTGCCTCACCTGCGATTGAGCGCGCTCGGACAAGGGCTTGATGTTCCCATAACCAAGCACTTTTTTGTTGATACTGCTCATATGCTTTTAGACTGGTCACCAACATTCCCGCCTCTCCTGACGGCCTTAAACGCGTATCAATTTCGTACACACGACCATCTAAGGTTTGAGTTGTCATGAGTGACATGAATTTCTGTGCAACACGGATCGCAAACTCAGCACTACTGATGCTCTTTCGACCATCCGTTTCAGCTTGTTCTTCAAAAGCATGAATGAAGACTAAATCCAAATCTGAGCCATAGCCCAGTTCGATTCCACCGAGCTTGCCATAACCAATCACAGCAAAACCTTTTGCATCCAAGCTACAGCGCGCTCCTGTCGTACTCACAGGATAGCCATGTCGCTGTGCAACTGATTCATAGGCCAAATTTAAAGTCGCCTGCACACTCACTTCAGCAATATCTGTTAGCGCATCAGACACTTTCATCAATGGGCTTTCTGCAAGTACATCGCTCGCCGCGACAGTCAGCACATTACTCTTCTTAAATAAGCGGAGTACACGCATCTGATCTTCGACTTGATCAATTTCAATACGAAGTAATTGCTGACGTAAAGAATCTTCTAAATCCTGCCGTTGAGGTAATCCGAAATCCATCGATAAAAACTCATCCAGCAACACAGGATATTGCGCCAATTCTTCGCAAATCCAAGGACTTACTGTTGCCATTTTCACTAGACGCTGTAAAGCACCTCGGCTTTCCATCAGCATGACTAGATATACCGTTCGACGCAGCACTGATTCGACTAATGGCATCAATCTTAACAGTGCCATTTGCGGTTGATCTGACTGTAAAATCGCTTCAATCAAATGCGGCCAAAACTTTTTCAATCGCTCTAAAGCACTGGCAGGAATTTTCCTTAATGCTTGCCCATGCCAAAAGTTTTGAATGAGGTTCTTTGCATCGTCATCTAGTACAGCATCTAATTTCTGCTCAAGTTTTACAAAATCATCAATCGGTTCTGAAAATTCTTTTTCTTGAATTAATTGCTTAAACTGTACTTTGACTTTATCTCGCTTCTGATTCAACACATTAATGAAGGCAGTCCAATCCACAAAACCAAGCGTATCTAACATGCGCTGCCTTAACTCAGGCTCAGTTGGTAATGATTGTGTTTGCTGATCATTCAGCGCTTGAATTGCATGCTCAACACGTCTTAAAAACAGGTAAGCATCTTCCAAATCATCAACGGATTGTTGGTCTAAGAGTTCTGCTTCACCTAAATGATGCAAATTCGCTAAACATTGACGATCTTGTAATTCACGTTTTGAACCACCGTAAATCAATTGGAAGACCTGTACAATAAACTCAATTTCCCGAATACCACCTGCACCGAGTTTAATATCATCCTCAATATTACGACGCATGACCTCACGTTCGATCATGGCTTTCATTTCACGCATCGCAGCAAATGCTGAATAATCTACATAACGGCGAAACACAAACGGACGTGCCATTTCCATCAAGTCAGCACCTGCTTTAGCGCCAGTGATAACCCTTGCCTTGATCCAAGCATAGCGTTCCCATTCACGTCCGTGCTGGCTCAAATATTTTTCTAAACCCATATAGCTAATCGCGAGCGCAGAACCATCGCCCCAAGGACGTAAGCGCATATCTACACGGAATACAAAACCATCTGCGGTAATATGGTCGAGTAAATAGATCAGTTTCTGCCCCCATAAAATACAGAACTGTTGTACATCTATGCATTTTCGACCATTGGTCTCTCCTTGTTCATCGAAGGCAAAAATAAGATCAATATCACTTGAAAGATTAAGTTCTTGTGCACCTAATTTCCCCATCCCGATAACAATCAGGTCTTGAACTTGCCCCTCATAACTGATTGGTTCTCCATGCTTGGCAACAAGAGGGATACGTGCAAATGCTTTTGCGGCACAAATGCTCGCATCGGCAAAATCAGATAATTCACGGGTTAAGGTCACCACATCGGTAAGCTGGTTAGCATCCTGCCAAATCCAACGAAACATCAAACGCGCTCTTAGGATACGTAGCGCTTTCATCCATACCTGTTCATCCTTGATCTCTGCAACAGTTTCTTGGACTTTTTGATGGATGCTTTGTGTAGACAACGAGCAAAGAAATTGATCTTCTGAATAATCTTGTTCTAGTTGTGATTGGTATAGGTTTAAAACTTGTTCTGCATACTGACTTGCAACTAAGGTTTTTTGTAGCTGTTCCGCATTCATATAAAAAGGCTCTACCGATGTCATCTCATCGTGTTTAGTTATATCAGTTACAAGCTTATGTTTAAAATCTCTTTAGGCTAATTTTGCTTTACTTTTATGTTGATCTGTACATAAATCAACGTGTTCACGCTCTGCAGGCAATGTCACTTTAAATGTTGTCCCTTCACCATCCTTAGAAACCACATGAATCTCACCATGATTGAGTTCTACAAAACGCTTACACAAAGATAAACCTAAACCAGCACCTTTCTCGCCAGCTGTACCTTTGAAACTCATGGTGATACGTGGTTGAAATAGATTTTGTATTTGCTCATCGGTCATGCCCAAACCAGAATCTTTTACGCTAATCTCGACCATTTCACCTTTATTTTGGGCTTGGATGTAAACTTTTCCAGAACCATCAATATCCGTAAATTTCAACGCATTTGACACAAGATTTTGAATCAAAGAAGTGATCATATTCATATCAGCATAGACTTTTAGGTTTTCATCTACTTGATTAATCAGTTGAATATTTTTCTTCAAAGCTAAGGTTTTTAAAATATCCGTCACAATATCGGTGATCTGTCGTAATTTAAAATTAATTGGGTGATAAACAAAACGCCCGCCTTCGGCCATCGCCCAATTCAACAAACTTTCCAATAAGTTGTAAGTGGACTGTGATGTGTCATAGAGGTAGTCAGCAATATTTTGAATACTAGACTCATCCAAAGTTTCGCGTTCTTTGGCTAAAATTTCAGAGAAGCCTAAGAGACCATGAAATGGTGCACGTAAGTCATGGGAAATGATCGAGAAAAACTTAGTTTTACTAAAATTTAATGCAGATTCTTGTTCATATAATTCTTTTAATTCATCATGATTTAGTTTTAACTCAAGCTGTTGCATAAAGTTTTTGCAATGTTCTTGAAGAAGCTGTTTTTGCGTCTCAGTAAATTCCAATACTTTTGTATCGAGTAGAATGAGATAACCTAAAGATGTTTGGTCGGAATGTCGCAAATGTACTGCGATAGCTGATTCTGTCTTGCATTTCAACGCATTGAGAAAACCAATCAATGTTGGATATTGTGAATGTGAATGGTCAATCAGATCATCGTTGACAAATAACGTATTTAAACTTTTTGTGATTTTCGCGGTATCAATTGCTTTTAATTTTTCTGAACAGCGATGCCATAAATAAGGTTCTTGGTGAAAGGCAAGTAAAGCTGTGCCAGTCTGCATCAACTTGCGGTTAAATTGTAAGAATTGTTCAAGCGTGTTTTGGTCTGAGTTAAGACCCATAGAAAGAGATAGTTTACAAGCACTTAGCTTTTCGGCTTGCTGTAATTCTAATAATTGAATAGCCATGCACGCCTCTCGAATATTATCGTTATACCATTACTTACGTTTTATTTAAAAAAATGAGAAAACTATCACTTAGTATTAACAAACTTTAACAAAAAACGCAATTGTAGAATCAATCAATTCGCAACAAAACGTGAAATTTCATTAAAAAAATTTCTCTAAAACCAAGAATGGAAAATACGTATCACTCTAAACTTTTCAATACCAACTGAAACAATTGATCTAAAATTCAACAACTACGAGCTTTACATGATTGACAAGCCATTTAAACAAGGTAATATACGCAACACAAAGCATCGCACTCTTCCCGAGGTGGTGAAATTGGTAGACGCGGCGGACTCAAAATCCGCTGTCAGAGATGACGTGTCGGTTCGAGTCCGACCCTCGGGACCAGAATTTCAAAACCCCAAACTAGCACTAAAAGTTTGGGGTTTTTTCATATGTGGTAAAGAAAAATATGCAACTTTCCGACTTTTCTTTTGATCTTCCAGATGAACTTATTGCTCGCTATCCTCTAGATAGCCGTAGTGCATCACGCCTACTCCATATCGATGCAAACGGTCAGTATCACGACCACGCGTTTACCGATATTTTAGATCTATTGAAAGATGGGGACTTACTCGTACTCAATGATACAAAGGTCATGAAAGCACGATTAAAAGGAAAGCGTGCTACAGGTGGCGCGATCGAAGTCCTCGTTGAACGTATGTTGGATACACATACAGCGCATTGCCATATTAAATCGAGTAATTCACCGAAAGCCGGTGCAGAACTTTATATTGGTGGAGATGCCGTTCCTGTAGCCGTACAAGGTCGCCATGAAAACTTATTTGTCGTTAAATTTTCGCAACCTATTTTGTCTGTACTTGATCAATATGGACAGTTACCGATTCCACCTTATTTCAATCGTGAAGCTGAAGACATTGATACTGAACGCTATCAAACGGTTTTTCACGATCCTGAAAAAATTGCTAGTGTTGCAGCACCTACAGCAAGTTTGCACTTTGACCAAGATTTATTGGAAAAACTAGCTGCAAAAGGTGTGCAAAAAACTTTTGTGACATTACATGTTGGTGCAGGTACATTTATGCCTGTGCGCACGACTGACATTACCAATCACATTATGCATAGTGAATGGTGCGATGTACCACAAGCAACGATTGATTTGATTTTAGAAACCAAAGCTCGTGGAAATAAAGTGATTGCTGTAGGCACAACAGCAACTCGTGCCTTAGAGAGTGCTGCACAAGCAAATCAAGGACAAATTGCCGCTTGGACTGGTGATACGCAAATTTTTATTTACCCAGGCTATCAGTTCTGTATCGTGGATCGTTTGATTACCAACTTCCATTTACCAGAATCGACCTTATTGATGTTGGTTTCAGCTTTGTCGAATCGCGACAATATTCTAGCGGCTTATAAACATGCAGTTGAGCAACGTTATCGTTTCTTTAGTTATGGCGATGCGATGTTGGTTGACCAAGCAAAATTTTAAGAAGTTCTGCTTTAGCGATGAAAAACTAATTATAAATTTGCAAAAATACATTTTATAAAATTCACATCTTATCTAGCTTTCTAAGATTGATAGCTAGATAAGTCTAGTGAAATAATTAAGTTATTTCGGAATAAATACGATGAATTTTATAGATCAACTTAGCTGAACAATAAAAAACAACTCCATATACTCTAATGGATTCGCCAAGTATAAAAAGCACGATTAAGACACTTCTTAGTTTCTGAAATTTAAAGCATAATCTAAATCATACAGATTTATTATAATGAACCGACTAATCCCATGCCGATCGACACAGTACAAGAAGCCTTACATATTAGACGTAAAAAAAATGCACAGGTTTTTAGAAATATTGCTCGACTTTGGGAAGCTGGGCAAACGTCTCATAGTGATCAAGAGTTATTAGATAAATTACATCCTTGGCGAGAAGATCATAGTCTCCGTTTTTTTAATGTACTCCCCTATTTATTAGCCATGACCAGTATTAGCACTTTAGTTTTTGGCTTTTTTCTCCATCCACATATCCAATTTATATGGAGCTTTTTAGGTGCATTCCTCACAGGATTTCTAGCCTATCTGCTTTATGAATCGCAACAACCGCTCAGACAAGTGATTCATTATCTTGAACAACGAATGATTGATTTACGCTATGGATTAAAGTTTCAACAACTTCCAGCATACCTTCCAATCCAAGCACAACCGATATTGGTTATCAGTCGATTAAAGCAATACTTCCCACTTTTCAATCGTGGGGATAAATCAAATGAAATCACCTATTACGCCTCTACAACATGGAATGATGGTGAAATTGAACATCAAGTCTTGGTATTTAAATATCAATACGTCAGTGAAATGCCTATTTTTCAGGATGGCAATACTGATAAAAAAATCGTAAAAGAAATTGAAAAGGACTTATGGGGTGCATTCATCTTTCAAATGCCAGCACTCGGTATTGCTGTAAGCAATCAACGCTCGCGATTCTTTGAACCGTATAATTGTTCTTGGCAAAGTAGCGATATTTTAATTAATCGAAAAATCAATATTTTTGGATGCGACCAACATCAACTCGCAAGAGAAGTTAGTCCAAGTATGACGTTAAAGTTAAATGATTTTTTTCAACATTTTAGTGGTGATTTAATTTATCATCATCAAGAGCGAATTCTTTGCTATGTGGGTGAGCAAGACCTATTTCAAACCACAAGCAGACGAGATGAGATTAATGATATTTCAG